>VGQC01000001.1 GCA_016882385.1 Cyanobacteria bacterium M_DeepCast_100m_m1_067
GCTTTACGAGGTGGCCCGTCGCGGCTGGATGAAGGGGCTGCGGGGCTCCCAGCCCGCACCGCGCCTGGTTCGCCCCCAGCTCCCCGCGCCAGCGGCGGCGGCCACTGAGTTGGTCACTGAGCCTGAGACCTCCCCCCTCGCCCTGGAGCAGGCTCCCGATCCGGCTGAGGCTCAAGATCTGGCTCAAACTTCAGATCTGGCTGAACCTTCAGATCTGGCCGGAGCTCCAGATGTGGAAGAGGCGCCCGTGGTGGATCCCGGCGTCCATGAGACCATCCTCGACCTCGGTCTTGCCCCGGCAGGGCCCGCGGGTTTCAACGGGGACATTCAGCTGTGATGCGCCCAATCCCCTCCGGTCCCAATGGCGGGCAGAATGGACGCAGTCCTGCCCCTGCTCCATGAATCCCCTGCTGTGGCCCGTGCGCAGCTGCGCCAATGGTCTGGGCCTAGCTTGGTGGGCGCGGGTAGAAACCCGGTCACCGGATGCGGTCTACTGGTTTGGGCCATTTGTGCGTCGCGGCACCCTTGAGGCCCATTTGCCAGCCTTCCTGGCCGATCTGCAGGCTGAATCGCCCGGATCCTTGGAGCATCAGCTGCTGCGCACCCGCCGGGGTGAGCCCCTCACCGAAGCGGGTTGATCGGGGTCAGCTGATAGCGTCCAGACCAGCTGGCAAGCAGGTGGATGGGGATCGCCGAATCGCGGGAGCAGGGGATTGCCGCATGGCGTGAGCAACTGCGCAAGGGCGATATCTCGGCCCGGGAGCTCACCGATCACCATCTGGCTCGCATCACGGCGGTTGATTCCACCGTGCACGCCTATCTGGAAGTCACCGCGGAGCGGGCCCGGGCCGATGCCGATCGCATCGATGCCCTCCGGGCCGCCGGTGAAGAGCTACCCCCGCTTGCGGGGATTCCGTTGGCGATCAAGGACAACCTCTGCACCAAAGGGGTGCCCACCACGTGCTCCAGCCGCATGCTGGAGCACTTTGTGCCTCCCTATGAGAGCACCGTCACCGAGCGCCTCTGGCAGGCCGGTGGCGTGTTGCTGGGCAAAACCAACCTCGACGAGTTCGCCATGGGCAGCTCGACTGAGACCTCAGCTTTTGGCCCCAGCCGCAACCCCTGGAATCCGGAGAAGGTGCCCGGCGGCAGCTCCGGAGGCAGTGCGGCGGCGGTGGCTGCCGGTGAGTGCATGGCCTCCCTCGGCTCCGACACCGGTGGTTCGATCCGCCAGCCGGCGGCCTTCTGCGGGGTGGTCGGGCTCAAGCCCACCTATGGCCGCGTCAGCCGCTACGGCCTGGTGGCCTTCGCCAGCTCCCTTGACCAGGTCGGCCCCTTCACCACCTCGGTGGCGGATGCGGCCCAGCTGCTGCAGGTGATCGCCGGTGCCGACCCCCGCGATTCCACCTGCCTCAAAGCCCCCGTGCCCAATTACGTCGAGGCCCTGCAGCAGCCGGTGGCTGGGCTGAGGGTGGGGCTGGTGCGCGAATGTTTTGAAGCGGAGGGCCTCGATCCCCAGGTGAAGGCGTCGGTGCTCGCCGCTGCCGCCCAACTGGAGGCCCTGGGCTGTGAGTTGGTCGACGTGAGCTGCCCCCGCTTCAACGACGGCATCGCCACGTACTACGTGATTGCGCCGTCGGAGGCGTCGGCCAACCTGGCTCGCTACGACGGCGTGAAATACGGCTACCGCGCTGCCGATGCGGCCAGCCTGGCGGAGATGACGGCGCGCAGCCGGGCCGAGGGCTTCGGCGATGAGGTGCAGCGCCGCATCCTGATCGGCACCTACGCCCTCTCGGCGGGCTACGTGGATGCCTACTACAAAAAAGCCCAGCAGGTGCGCACCTTGATCCGTCGCGACTTCGACCGGGCCTTTGAGACGGTGGATGTGTTGCTCACCCCCACGTCCCCCACCACGGCCTTCGGCTTTGGCGCCCACAGTGACGATCCCCTGGCCATGTACCTGGCCGACCTGCTGACGATCCCTGCCAACATGGCCGGCCTGCCGGCGATCAATGTCCCCTGCGGCTTCGATCTGCAGGGCTTGCCGATCGGTTTGCAACTGATCACCGGCGTGCTCGAAGAGCCGCGGTTGTTGCAGGTGGCCCACCACTACGAGCAGGCCGCGCGGGTGATGCAGAGCCGTCCCGTGGCTGCTCTGGTGCCCTAGCGGTTCTCCAGATCTGGTGCCGGTAGCCCCAGTTGCTCGAAGCATCACGCTGGATCTTGCGTGGTCGCCTAACTTGGGTTTGCACCTGGTGCCCGCTGGCCGCTTCAGCCCTTGGCTTTCGTTCCGCTCCACAACCACAGCGACTACAGCCTCCTGGACGGGGCCAGTCAGTTGCCGGCGATGGTGGAGCGGGCGGTCGAGCTCGGCATGCCAGCCCTGGCCCTCACCGACCACGGCGTCATGTATGGCGCCATTGAGCTGCTGAAGCTCTGCACCAAGGCCGGGCTCAAGCCGATCATCGGCAACGAGATGTATGTCATCAATGGCTCCATTGATGACCCCCAGCAGAAAAAGGAGAAGCGCTACCACCTGGTAGTCCTGGCCAAGAACGCGGTGGGCTATCGCAATCTGGTGAAGCTCACCAGCATCAGCCACCTGCGCGGCATGCGCGGCCGGGGCATTTTTGCCCGCGCCTGCATCGACAAGCAGCTGCTGGCCCAGCACAGCGAAGGCTTGATCGTGGCCACCGCCTGCCTGGGCGGCGAGATTCCCCAGGCGATTCTGCGGGGTCGCCCCGAGGTCGCCCGCGACGTGGCCCGCTGGTACCAGCAGACCTTCGGCGACGACTTCTACCTGGAGATCCAGGACCATGGCGGCATCGAAGACCGCATTGTCAACACCGAGATCGCTCGCATCGGTGCCGAGCTGGGCATTGCGCTGATTGCCACCAACGACGCCCACTACCTCAGCGCTAACGACGTAGAGGCCCACGATGCGCTGCTCTGCGTGCTCACCGGCAAGCTCATCAGCGACGAAAAGCGCCTGCGCTATACGGGCACCGAATACATCAAAGGCGAGGCCGAGATGCTCGCCCTGTTCGGCGATCACCTGCCGCCAGCGGTTGTGGAGCAGGCTGTGGCCAACACCGCCAAGGTGGCCGAGAAGGTGGAGGCCTACGACATCCTGGGCCGCTACCAGATGCCACGGTTCCCGATTCCCGAGGGCCACACACCGGTGAGTTACCTCACCGCAGTGGCCGAGCAGGGCCTGCGGGATCGCCTGCGTATGGAGAGCGATGCGGCGTTTGCTCCGGAGTACGGCGAGCGGTTGGCTTTCGAGCTGCAGGTGATGGAGCAGATGGGCTTTCCCACCTACTTCCTGGTGGTGTGGGATTACATCCGCTTCGCCCGTGACAACGGCATCCCGGTGGGGCCCGGTCGGGGCTCGGCGGCCGGCTCCCTGGTGGCCTATGCCCTGGGCATCACCAACATCGACCCGGTCACCAACGGCCTGCTGTTCGAGCGCTTTCTCAACCCGGAGCGCAAGTCGATGCCGGATATTGACACCGATTTCTGCATCGAGCGCCGCGGTGAGGTGATCGATTACGTCACCCAGCGCTATGGCGAAGAGAAGGTGGCCCAGATCATCACCTTCAACCGCATGACCTCCAAGGCCGTGCTCAAGGATGTGGCGCGGGTGCTCGACATCCCCTATGGCGATGCCGACCGGCTGGCCAAGCTGATTCCCGTGGTGCGGGGCAAACCCGCCAAGCTCAAGGAAATGATTGGTGAGGAGTCGCCGGCACCGGAATTTCGCGAGAAGTATCAGAAGGATCCCCAGGTGAAGCGCTGGGTGGATATGGCGATGCGCATCGAGGGCACGAACAAGACCTTCGGGGTGCATGCGGCCGGCGTGGTGATTGCGGCTGATCCGCTCGATGAGTTGGTGCCGCTGCAGCGCAACAACGATGGCCAGGTGATCACCCAATACTTCATGGAAGACGTGGAGTCGATGGGCCTGTTGAAGATGGACTTCCTCGGGCTTAAAAATCTCACGATGATCGATAAGACCATCGATCTGGTCGAGCAGAGCAGTGGCATCAAGGTGGATCCCGACGACCTGCCCCTCAACGATGAAGGCACCTATGCCCTGCTGGCCCGGGGCGATCTCGAAGGCATCTTCCAGCTGGAATCGAGCGGCATGCGCCAGATCGTGCGCGATCTCAAGCCCTCATCCCTGGAGGACATTTCCTCGATTCTGGCCCTGTATCGACCGGGTCCCCTCGATGCCGGTCTGATCCCCAAGTTCATCAACCGCAAGCACGGCCGCGAAGCGATCGATGTGGCCCATGAAATGTTGGAACCAATCCTGAAGGAGACTTACGGGATCATGGTTTACCAAGAGCAGATCATGAAGATCGCCCAAGACTTGGCCGGCTATTCCCTCGGTGAGGCCGATCTATTGCGGCGGGCGATGGGCAAGAAGAAGAAAAGCGAAATGGAGAAACATCAGAGCATTTTCGTGAGTGGGGCTACCGAGCGAGGTGTCGATCCGAGGGTGGCGGAAGCCCTGTTTGAACAGATGGTGCTGTTCGCTGAATACTGCTTCAACAAGAGCCATTCCACGGCCTATGGGGCCGTCACCTACCAAACCGCCTACCTCAAGACCCACTATCCAGTGGCCTACATGGCGGCGCTGCTCACCGTGAATGCCGGTGACTCGGCCAAGGTGCAGCGCTACATCGCCAACTGCAATGCGATGGGCATCGAGGTGATGCCGCCGGATGTGAATGCCTCCGGAATCGACTTCACACCGGTGGGCGATCGCATCCTGTTCGGCCTCTCGGCCGTGCGCAATCTGGGCGATGGGGCGATTCGCCAGCTGATCGAAGGCCGCCGCAACGATGGCCCCTATGGATCTCTCGCCGAGCTCTGCGATCGCATCCCCGGCCAGCAGCTCAACCGCCGCGCCATGGAGGCCTTGATTCACTCCGGTGCCCTCGATGCCCTCGAACCCAGGGCCAACCGGGCCCAGTTGATGGCGGATCTCGAACTGGTGATCGACTGGGCCAGCTCCCGCGCCAAGGATCGGGCCAGCGGTCAGGGCAATCTGTTTGACCTGTTTGGAGCCGCCGAGGGGGCCGATTCAGCTGCGGCGGCGGGCGTAGCGGATTTGAGTACGGCGCCCAAGGCCGCTCCAGTGTCCGATTATCCCCCCACCGAGAAACTGCGGCTGGAGAAGGAGCTGGTGGGTTTCTACCTCTCGGATCACCCTCTCAAGCAGCTGGCCCACCAGGTGAAACTGCTCTCACCGGTGGCTCTCGGCAACCTGGAGGAGATGGCCGACAAGGCCAAGGTGAGTGCTGTGGTGATGGTGCCTGAGTTGCGCCAGGTGACCACCCGCAAGGGCGATCGCATGGCCGTGCTGCTGCTGGAGGATCTCACCGGCAGCTGCGAGGCCATCGTGTTTCCCAAGAGCTACGCCCGCCTGGCGGATCACCTGATGGTGGACGCCCGTCTGCTGGTGTGGGCGTCGGTCGACCGCCGCGATGATCGCGTGCAGCTGATTGTCGACGACTGTCGCTCCATCGACGATCTCCAGCTGCTGATGGTCGATCTGCCGGCCGAACAGGCTGCCGACATCGCCATCCAGCACCGGCTGCGGGAATGCCTGCATCGTCACAAGCCACCCCAGGAGGAGGCCGGACTGCGGGTGCCGGTGGTGGCCTTGGTGCACCAGGCGGATCAGACCCGCTTCGTGCGGCTCGGGCCCCAGTTTTGTGTGGGCGACGTGGGAGCCGCCCTAGACACGCTCACCGCCGCCGACTTCCGCGCCAGGGTCAGCTCACCGATCCTTGCGGCCTGAGCTGGGCGGCGGCGGCGGCGGCGTGTTGCTGGCTGCCCGCATGCTCCGAATCGAGCTGCGCAGGCGGCTGATGTTCACCCCGATCTGCTCTGTGCCCAACAGGCTGCCGGGCTGGTCTTCCCAGCTGGCCGACAGCACCCCAAAGCTCAGGCCGAGCAGGCCCAGAAAAAAACAAGCCCCCGATGCCGCCAAGGTGGCACCGGGGGCAATGTCGACGATCTCTCGGCTCACCAGCAGGTAGCTGCCAACGAACACGCCCATGCCCATCAGGGTGGGGATGCCGGTGCCGATGGCAATGCGACGGGCCATGCGATTGGCCACCGCATCCGGAATCACCTGCTGGCGCGCGGGTTGACGCGAGCCTTTGCCGGCTGGAACTCGGCTTTGAATTCCTTTGCCGGCCATGGACGCGCTCCGTTCAGCCGCGGATGCCGAGCTTGGCGATCAGGGCGCTGTAGCGCTCCTTGCTGATGCCGTTGAGATAACCGAGCAGCCGCTTGCGGCGGCCGATCATCTTCAGCAGACCCTGGCGCGAGGAGAAGTCGTGCTTGTTCTTCTGGAGATGGCCGGTCAGCTGGCTGATCCGCTCACTGAGCATGGCCACCTGCACTTCCACCGAGCCGGTGTCGGTGCCATGGGTCTGGTGACCGTTGATCAGTTCCTGCTTTTTGGTGGTGGTGAGCGGCATGGGCTGGGGAGTGAAGCGCAGGCTGGGCCCGGGCTGGGGACCTACGGTGCAAGCGACCACCATACCGCCCAGGGGTCTGGGTGGCTGCCGCTTCAGGCCACCTGGCGTGACAGCCAGCGCAGGCATTCGCGGATCCAATCTTCCGCCCCAGCCTCTTCCCCGAGCCCGCCTGCGGCCACGGCCCGCAGGGCCCGGTGAATCTCCAGGGCCTCGTAGCCCAGGGCCGCCAGGGTGAGCTGCACCTCATCCCGGCCCGCAGCGGACAGCAGGGGGCCGTCCGCCAGGGGATCGCTGTCGTCCTGCCCCTCCAGCTGCCCCAGGAATCGCTGCTGCAACCGGGTGCGCAGTTCCACCGCCAGCCGTTCCGCGGTGCGCTTGCCCACGCCCGGGGCCTGGCAGAGCCGGCGCAGATCGGCCTGCACGATCGCCTGCACCAGCTCGCCTGGATCCATCACGCCCAGAAGCCCCAGGCCCATCTGGGGGCCCACGCCACTCACGGCCACCAGCTCCCGGAACAGATCCCGCTCATGGCGTTCGCCGAAGCCGTAGAGGATCCAGGCGTCATCGCGGATGGTGTGGTGGATGTGCAGGCTCACGGCACTGCCTTCCGCCGGCAGCTGCTGCCATTGGCGCTGGCTCACCTGCACGTCGTAGCCCACTCCCTGACACACCAGCATCAGGCCGAAGCGTTTGTCCTGCTGCCAGGGATGGGTGAGTTGCCCTTGCAGCCAGCCGATCATGGGAGCAGTGAAAGGTCCCCCATCGTGCCCGCCCTGCCCAGCCGTGCCCAGGCCTCGCCGCACGGAATCCTGTTGCCCGCGATTCGGCCGCCCGTGATTTGGCAGACCCGCCGGCTGCTCGGTTGGTTGTTGCCGCTGGTGCTGGTGGTCTGCACCGCGCTGACCGGTTGCAGTGGTGTCGCTCAGCCACCGCGCTCGGTGTTGCTGCAGGCCCTGGAGTTGCAGATCCAGCTCACCCAGGGGGCCATCGCTGAGGCCCTCGCCCTCGAGGCCGGCGGCACGCCGGAGGTGAGCCGGGTGCGGGTGTCTGAACAGGAGTCGGTGCGGATCGGCGACGCCAAGGGCCTGCGGGTGCTGGGTCAGTTCGACTGGCGCCTGGCCGGCGATCCGATTCGGGTCGATAGCCCCTTTGAGCTCTATCTGCAGCGTGGGGAACGGGGCGAGAGCTGGCGTCTGGCCAGGCCCAGCGGCCTCGCTGCCGATGGCGTTCCAGGGAACGATGCCAACGTGCAGGCCTGGATCACCGACCCCCTGCCGCTCAAGGGCTGATCAGGCTTCAGGACCCTTCCCTTCGTCATAAGCACAGCTTCGCGAGCCGCACCCTATGGAGACTCCCGCCCCGCCCTGGCTGCCTGAGTGCGTTGCCCGCAGCTATCCCGGCTGGGTGCAGCGCAAGGCCGTCACCCTGTGCAAGCGGGATCAGAAGCGCGGCGGCAGCGGCAATGTGCAGGACTACCGCCTCGCCATTCACAACGCCGTGGTGGCCTCAGCCGGCCTGGACCACTGGACCGGCGAGCCGCTCGACTGGCACCTGATCGGCAGCTATGACCCCAAACAAGCCGATGCCGGTGGGGCTGAGCACAAGCGCCGGTTTGCCCTGCTGCCCACGCCCAGCCAACCCACAGGCAGTCCGGAGCCTGCTTTTGTGATCTGCGCCTGGCGCACCAACGATGCCCGCCATGACATGACGCCGGAGGAGCTTTTGGAGTTTTGCCGCCGGGTGGTGGCCCACGCCGAGGCCAAGCTTGAGTCGGCGGCCGCAATCAGCGCGCCCGCTGGCGGTGACTGAGGCTCACCAGGGTGGCGGCCAGCACCAGCGCCGCGCCAGCGATGGTCCAGGCGTCGATTGCTTCGCCGAACAGCAGCCAGCCCCAGCCCCCCGCAAACACCACCTGCACGTAGCTGATGGCTGTGGCCCGCGCCGCTGGCAGGGCCATCAGACTGCGAGTTAGGTACACCTGGCCCAGTTGGGTGAACAGCCCCACACCGAGGAGCCAGAGCAGTTCCACCGGGGTGGGCAGCACCGGATGGAGCGCCACCAGCGGCAGGCTCAGGGGCAGGGCCACCAAGGGGAAATAGAAGACGATCACTAGCGGGTGCTCGCTCTGGCCCAGGGAGCGCACACTCACGTAGGCCAGGGCCGTGAACAGGGCCCCGGCCACGGCGATCAGCACCGGTTGCCAGGCCAGGGCCATGCTGCCGCCGGGCTGGGCCACCAGCAGCACCCCCAGCCAGCCGAGGGCCATGGCGGCCAGCACGCGCTTGCCGATGCGCTCGCCCAGCATCAGCCAGGCCAGCAGGGCCGTGAACGGCGGATAGAGGTACTGCAGCACCGTGGCTGAGGCCAGCGGCAAAGCGGCCAGGGCGGCATAGACGCAGAGCAGGGCGGCGGTGCCGATCGCTCCGCGCCAGATCAGCAACCAGCGGCGCTGGCCCCAGGGGGGAATGCCAGCCCGGCGCAGCATCCACCAGCTCAGAGCCACACTCACAATGGCCCGGGCCAGCACCACCTCGGCGGCGGGAATGCGGCCGCCCACTTGCTTCACGCACACGCCCATCAGCGAAAAACTCAGGGCGCTGGCCACCATTCCGAGCATGGCCCGCCGGCCCCGGTCAGAATCGGTCATCGCTTCAGCGCCCACCGCCACCCTCGATCGCCTTGAGCCTGCCGCGCCTCCACCCCCGCACGATCGAGGCCGTCAAGGAACGGGCCGACATCGTTGATGTGGTGGGCGAGCACGTGGTGCTCAAAAAGAAGGGGCGGGAATACGTCGGCATCTGTCCCTTCCACGACGACACCTCGCCGTCGATGACGGTGTCCCCGGCCAAGCAGTTCTACTACTGCTTCTCCTGCGGAGCCGGGGGCAATGCCATCAAGTTTTTGATGGAGCATCAGCGCCAGAGCTTCAGCGATGTGGTGCTGGAGCTGGCGCGCAAATATCAGCTGCCGATCGAAACCCTTGACGGCCCCCAGCAGGAGCGCCTGCGCAAGCAGCTCTCCCGCCGTGAGCAGCTGCACCGGGTGCTCACCCTGGCGGCGGGCTGGTTTCGCAGCCAGCTGCGCGCTCCCGAGGGAGCCGCCGCTCTCACCTACCTTCGCGACAGCCGCGGTCTCAGTGAAGCCACCCTGGAGGCCTTTGAGCTCGGCTACGCCCCCGACCGCTGGGATGGCCTGCTCAGCCACCTGCAGCAGGTGGAGGGGCTGGGTCCGGAGTTGCTGGAAGCGGCGGGCCTGGTGGTGCCCCGCAAGGGGGCTCTTTCACAGGACAGCCGTGGCTTCTACGACCGCTTCCGCCACCGGGTGATGGTGCCGATCAAGGACCGCCAGGGGCGGGTGATCGGCTTTGGTGGCCGCAGCCTTGATGGCGGCGAGCCGAAATACCTCAACTCTCCCGAAACGGAGGTGTTCGAGAAGGGTAAGCACCTCTTTGGCCTCGACAAGGCCAGCAATGCCATCCGCAAGGACGACCGCGCCGTGGTGGTGGAGGGTTATTTCGATGTGATTGCCCTGCATGCCGCCGGCATCACCAACGCCGTGGCGGCCCTCGGCACGGCGTTGAGCAGCCAGCAGATCACCCAGCTGTGCCGCTGCTGCGAGAGCCGCCGGCTGATTCTCAATTTCGACAGCGACGGCGCGGGTGTGCGGGCCGCCCAGCGGGCCATCGGCGAGGTGGAGCAGTTGGCGCTGCAGGGTCAGCTGGAGCTGCGGGTGTTGCACCTGCCCGCCGGCAAGGATCCCGACGAATTCCTCAAGGGCCAGGGGGCTGGCGAGTACCGCTCCCTGCTGGATCAGGCCCCGCTCTGGCTCGACTGGCAGATCGAGCAGGTGCTGGAGGGGCGCGATCTGGCCCGGCCCGATCAGTTCCAGCAGGCGGTGACGGCCCTGGTGGCCCTGCTCGGCAAGCTGCCCCAGAGCGCCGTACGCAGCCACTACCTGCAGCGGGTGGCCGAGAGGCTCAGTGGTGGCCAGGCGCGTCTGGCGATCCAGCTGGAAGACGACCTGCGCCAGCAGGTGAAAGGCCAGCGCTGGCACGGCCGCTCTCAGAAGTGGGAACAGCCCGGCGAGGCGGGCCTGCGGGAACGGGCCGAGGCGGAGCTGCTGCGGCTCTATCTGCACTGCCCCAGCCACCGCGCCGCCATCCGGGTGGAGCTGCGCCAGCGCGAGCTGGACGATTTCGCCCTGCAACACCACCGCCTGCTGTGGGCCGCGATCAGCGCCCTGGAGGAGGACAACCTGGGGGTCGGCCGGCTGGAGGCGATCAACCGCGGCAGCGATCCCGGCCTCGACCTCGGCGATCTCGACCTGCCCCGGCTGCTGGGTGATCAGCTGGTGGTGGAGCAGAGCGCCCTGCTCAGCCGCTTGACGCCGCTGCTGGAGCCCAATGAGTTGCAGCGCATGGCCCTCAGCCAGCCGATGTTGCAGCTGCGCGGTGCCACGGCGGCCCTGGAGCGCCAGAAGAGCGTCAAGCGCTGCCGGCACCTGCTGGATGCCTGGAGCAGCCAGCGCCTCGAAACCCTGGAGCGCTGCATCGCCCGGCTGCTGGATGAAGAGCGGCAGGAGGCGCGGGCCGCTGCCTCGGGTCTGGCACCGGTGAGCGACATGGAGGCTCGGATTGATGCCCTGTTCACCGAGCTCAATGGCGATGCTCTGCGCTTCCAGGAGCTCTATTACAACGAGCGCAAACACCTGGAGCACCTTGATTCCCAGCGCCGTGCCGGTTACGGGGAGGTGATGGCCCAACCGGCTGCCTGATCCTCTGTGCGGCTGTGCCCAACATGACGTTTCACACCCCGTTTCACACCCCGTTCAACGATTTGTTCAACACGTCTGGATTCCCCCCAAACCCACCCCGAGCTCCTCGGCCTTGTTCTGATGTCTCCGTCTCTGTTGCCGCTCCGCCTCACCGTTGTCGGCGGGCTCGGCCTGCTTGGCCTGGCTGCTGCTCTGTTGCCTGGCTCCCAACCGGCCCTGGCGCAGGCCCCGGCCCAGATCCCGGCCCAGAGCCAGGCTTGCCCCTGCAGCTGTGAGCAGCCCAGCATGGGGCTGATTGGGCCGGATGGCTTGTGTCAGTGCCCCTGTGGGGCTGTGCCGATTCCCGGCATCGATGCCGAAACCCTCTCAGGGCCGCCCAAGCCGCCCAAGGCCGGGGGACCGGCACCCACCTGGACCGTTGAACCTGGCTTCGAGGATGGCTTTGGTGGCCCTTTCTGGGGTGACTGGTGGTGAGCGGTCACCCATCGCTACCCAATGTCGCCGTAGCGCCCCGATACGCTGGAGTTCTCTTTGCACTGCCAAGACCCGGGCCATGGGGTTTTTCGAGGTGTTCTGGCAGGGCGAGGCCATCGGGGATGGCGGTGATCTCGAGGAAGCCCTCACCGCCTATCTCGCCGTGCAGCCCGAGGAGGGCAGCTGGGCTGAGGCCTGCACTGCAGCGGAGGAGCAGCCCTGCATCCGGCGCTATGCCTCTTTTGAGGCCTACCTCGACAATGCCGACGAACTCGAGACCATTCCGGTGACCGCCGCCATGATCGAGGCAGCCCTGGTGCCGCTCGCCTGAGTGCGGCCCTGTCAGACCCATCACCAGGCCTGCACGATCGGGATGGCATCCAGCCGGGTGGTGGCGGCACCGGAGAGCCGCGAGCGCCGCATCTGCCAGGGCGTCTGCAGGCCGGCGGCGGCCCATTGCACGGTGCCGCTGCCGTAGTGGCGGTTGAGGCGATCGATGGCGGCCATCAGGGCTGAGCGGCGGTGCTGCTGCTCCAGGGGCAGCGGCACCAGCAGGTGGTGCTGCAGGATCTCCTCGCTCTGCAAGTCCTGCAGCAGAACGCCAGCCTTCTGCAGGGGTTTGTGGGGCTTGAACAGCCGCTCCACCAGGGGGAGGGCCGCCTGCAGCAGGACGGCCGTGTCGCTGCTGGCCAGCGGCAGGGTCACCGTGGCGCTGTTGCTGTAGAAGCTGGTGCCATTGAAGGGGCTGCTGCGCACAAACACCGTGATGGCCCCGGCCCGTTGCCGTTGGCGCCGCAGCTTCTCCGCCGCCCGGCTCAGGTAGGTGGCGATCGCCTCTCTCAGCTGGGCCTGGGTGGTGATGGGCTGGCTGAAGCTGCGGCTGACGCAGGTTTCCCGCTTGGCGGCCGGCAGGGTGTCCAGCGGCAGACAGGCGTGGCCGCGCAGCTCCTGCTGCAGGCGCACGCCCACCACACCGCAGCGGCGCCGCAGTTCGCCGCTGGGCATGTCCCGCAGGGCGCGGGCATGGCTGATGCCGCGCAGGCGGCACCAGCGGGAGAGCTGGCGGCCGATGCCCCACACGTCTTCGATCGCGACCGCTTCGAGATGGGGATCGGGATCGGCGATGCTGCCGAAGTCCCACACACCGTCGCTTCCGGGTGCCGTTTTGGCGAGGCGGTTGGCGAGCTTGGCCAGCACCTTGCTGGGGGCGATCCCCACCGCTACCGGCAGGCCCAGCTCGCAGAGCACGTGGTGGCGCAGTTGCCGGCCCCAGTCGTGCAGGTCGCCGTGGCTGGCGGGCCGGTGCAGCGTGCCGAAGGCCTCATCGATCGAATAGATCTCCAGCTGCTCCACCCACGGCTCCACGGTGGTCATCAGCCGCTGGCTCATGTCGGCGTAGAGGGCGTAGTTGGAGCTGCGCACCACCACACCCTGGCGCTCCAGCTCGCGCCGCACCTGGAAGTAGGGCTGGCCCATGCGGATCCCGAGGGCCCGCGCCTCGGCACTGCGCGACACGATGCAGCCGTCGTTGTTGGACAGCACCACCAGCGGTCGGCCCAGCAGCGCAGGATCCATCACCGCTTCGCAGGAGGCGTAGAAGTTGTTGCCGTCGATCAGCACGATCGCCTGGTGGCTGCTGGCCCAGGAGCTGCGGGGCATGGCGCTTCAGCGGTGGCCTGTGCCGGGCTCCAGGGTGCGGATGACGTGCACGGCCACCCCCCAGAGGTGGGGCTCGGCGCCGGGATCCAGCTCCAACGGGGGATAGGAGGGATGGGCCGCGTCCAGCCGCAGCCGGCCCCGGTGGCACACCAGCCGTTTGAGGGTGAACCCGCCATCGAGCCAGGCCACCACGATCTGGCCGGGCCGGGGCTCAAGGCCCCGATCCACGATCAGCAGGTCGCCATGGACGATGCCGGCACCCTGCATCGATTCGCCACTCACCCGCAGCAACACCGTGCTGGCGCGGCAGCGGATCAGCGCTTCTTCAAGGCTGGTGGCAGTGAGACGGGTGGGGGTGAGGCTGGAGGGGAGAGCGGGGGGTGCCAACGGCGCGCCGCAAACCCGATCACGTTAGTTCAAATGTACTGACTCAGTGGGGCGCAGCGCCGGCCTAGTCCTGCGGGCCGGCATCCTCGGAGCCGGTGAAGCGCCGATAGAGCCACAGGCCGCCACCGCCCCACAGCAGGGTCCACAGCACGAAGGTGGTGAGCGTGCCGAGCTGGCCCGTCTCGAGGGAATAGACGCCGGCCTGGATCAGCCCGGCATCGATCAGGGAACCACCGATCCCCCAGCCCAGCACCCAGCTGAGCAAAAAGCCGATCGCCTGCAGATTGCCGGTCATGCCGGCGAGGTTAGGCGCTGGCTGAAGCGGCGGACGAACTGCGCCAAGGGCATCGGCCCGCAGCGGCGCTGCCAGCCCAGCCCGTCCGGGTAGCGGCGCCAGCAGGAGAGCCGATTGCCGCGGTGGTCGAGATAGATCAGGTAGCGGTAGGTGGCAGTAGCAGTGACAGTGGCGGCGGTGGCTGGGGCCTCCGCGGTGGGCAATGGCCGCAGCGGCTCAAACACGGCGGCAAGCTCCCGCCAGTTGCGGGGCGGCAGCCCGCTGGCCCGCAGCGGCGCGCCGAGCAGGCTGGCGAGGTGCTGGGGGAAGCCGGCATCGGGAAGCCACCAGTGGCCCTGGCGGGACCGGTGGGACTCGAGCAGGGAGATCACGGCGCCGCAGGCCATGGGCAGGGAAGGGAAGGTCCCTTCACCAGTGCCCGGCCTGTCCCACCCTCACCCTCAGCTGGTAGGCCGCAGCCAGTGCTGCTCCACCCGGTCGGCCAGGGCGAGGCAGCGATCCATCTCTTCCCAGAGCAGATCGCGCCGACTGCTGTGCACCGCGAAGGAGCGGTGATGCAGCTCCCGGGCCTGGTAGCGAAGGGCATCGCGGATGCGCAGCCAATCGTCGCGATGGAGCGTGTCGCTCAACACTGCTGCTGGGTCAGCCACTGCTGGGTCAGCCAATGGTGGCCATGTGGCGCATCAGGTCGATGCATTTGCAGCTGTAGCCCCACTCGTTGTCGTACCAGGCCACCAGCTTCACGAAGGTGTCGGTGAGGGCGATGCTGGCGCCGGCGTCAAACACCGAGGTGCAGCTCTCGCCGAGGAAGTCGGTGCTCACGACCTCGTCCTCGGTGTAGCCGAGAATGCCAGCCATGGGCCCTTCAGCGGCGGCCTTCATCGCCGCCTTGATCTGGTCGTAGCTGGCGGGCTTCGCCAGGTTGACGGTGAGATCCACCACCGACACATCGGGGGTGGGCACGCGGAAGGCCATGCCGGTGAGCTTGCCGTTGAGCTCGGGGATCACGCGACCCACGGCCTTGGCGGCACCGGTGGAGCTGGGGATGATGTTCTGGCCGGCACCACGGCCGCCGCGCCAGTCCTTCACCGAGGGGCTATCCACCGTTTTCTGGGTGGCGGTCGTGGCATGCACGGTGGTCATCAACCCATTGACGATGCCGAAGTTGTCGTGCAGCACCTTGGCCACCGGAGCCAGGCAGTTGGTGGTGCAGCTGGCGTTGGAGACGATGGCCTGGCCGGCGTAGCTGGTGTGGTTCACCCCCATCACGAACATGGGCGTGGCGTCCGCGGAGGGGGCGCTCATCACCACGCGCTTGGCGCCGGCATTGATGTGGGCGCGTGCCGCTTCGTCGGTGAGAAAGAAGCCGGTGCTCTCCAGCACGTAGTCGGCACCCCCGGCGCCCCAGTTGAGGTTGTTCGGGTCGCGTTCGGCGGTGATGCGGATCGCCTGGCCGTTCACCACCAGCTGACCGTTCTCCACCCGCACCTCGCCCTGGAAGCGGCCATGGGTGGAGTCGTAGCGGAGCATGTAGGCCAGATACTCCACATCGATCAGGTCGTTGATGCCCACCACCTCCACATCGGGCAAGCTCACAGCACGGCGGAAGGCCAGACGGCCGATGCGGCCAAACCCGTTAATGCCGATGCGGATGGTCATCGCGGCGCTCCTGAAACCCTGAATAGAAAGGCGTGGAGCCACCTTACGGGGCATTGATCAGGCTGCTTGCCGTTAGCCCAGAGCCTGCTGGAGAGCCGCCAGACCGAACACCAGGAAGAGGCCACCACTGAGCCGGTACAGGAGCCGCTCGTTGACGCGCTGGCCCATCCATTTGCCCGCCCCCACCGCCAGCCAGGTGACCAGAGCGTGACCCAGCAGCGTGCCGGCCAGCAGGCCGGTGAAGCTGAACACCTGGGCTGGTGCCGTGGCCATGAAGATCGTGGTGAATTGGGTGCGGTCACCCAGCTCGGCGACAAACACCAGCACGAAGGCTTCCCAGATCACTGCCCAGGCCGTGTTGAGTGACCGGCTGGTTTCGGCCGCATTGATCGCCTCCTCGGCCTCCTCAGCTTCCTCCGAGGCCGCATCCGGCGCCATGCCTTGGGCATCGATCAGCAGCTTGATACCGAAGCCGAGAAACAGGGCGGCGGCCAGCCAGGGCACCACCGTGGGTGGCAGCAGTTCCCGCAAGCCGTAGCCCAGAGCCAGTGAGATCAGGGTGACCGCCGTGAGGGCGGCAAAGGCCCCGAGAAACACCCAGCGGGCTCGGTGGCGCACCGCCAGGATCAGCGCCATGAAAAACGTTTTGTCGCCCAACTCGGCCAGGGTGATGGCGGTGAGGCTGGAGCCAAAGGCGGCCAGGCTGGGGTCGCTCGAAAGAGGGATGCTCATGCTCCATCCCTACCCCAGCGGTGGTCAAAACGGCGTGAAAGCGGCTACGCAAGTGGCAAATCCATGGCCAGCTCGCACAGGCCAGGGTCTGGAGCAGCCAGCTCAGGCGTCCTCGTCGTCTTCCAGCAGCAGTTGCTGGAACGCGGTGTAGAGGTCGCCATGGTCCGCGGCCGTGCGGGGATCGGCCCGGCCCACCGTGTTCGCCCCCCGGGGCCTGTTGCGACCTGTGGATTGGCCGGTGCCCATGGTGGGGGAGGCGCTGGAGTCCCCTGCGGCCGGGGCTGGATCCTGCCGGCGGGCTTCGAGGTCCCGCAACCGCTCCATCAGGTGAGGCGGCACTGTGCCATCCGGGCTGACCTGCATCAGTTCGCGAAACAGAGCCTCCGGGTTCTCCTCGACTTCGACCCGATGGCGTTTGTCCGTGGCCTTGGGCGTGCCCTGTTGGGGCGGCGTTGGCGTGGGCAGAGGTTTGGGCAGGCTGCGGCCGAGGGCCTCGAGGCGTTCGCGGCTGCGGGCGTCGAAACTCATGGCTCGGGGGTCAGCTGCAGCCGAGGGTGAATCGTGTGTCGCGGCCGGTGACGGGGTTGGTACCGCTGGCCACGCCGCAGAGGGTTTTGAGGGCATCGCCCCGCAGCGGCACGTTGGTGAAGTCGGCCCCCTCAATCACAACGTTGGTGAATTTGGTGTTGAAGGCAAAGGCGTCTTCCAGCACTGCATTGGTGAGGTTGGTGCCATCGAAGATCGCCGAATCCAGGGTGGCTTCGCGCAGGTTGGTGTTGCTCAGATCGGCGTCCTGGAGCTTGGCGCCGAACAGGCTGGCTCCCTGCAGATCGGAGCCGGCGAAGCTGGCGTCCCGCAGGTTGGTGAGGTTGAACGTGGCGCCGCGCAGATCCTGGTCGTGGAAATCAGCGCCGATCAGCACCTGCTTCGCCACATCCATGGCGGCCTGGGCCGGGGCGGGGGCAGGCCAGGCGGTGCCGAGGGCCAGGAGCAGCGCCAGCACCCAGCTCGCCAGGCGGTGTGGGCCGCGCTTGGGGGAAATCGGCGGATGCATGGCAACCCTTCAGCTCATCCCAGCCTAAGGATGGCCATTCAGCCGAGATGGTCGACGCCGTTGTGGGAACCCTGAGGCCCGACCGGGGAAAGCCATGCCACGCACCGAAGCACGCCGCCAGGGCGACTGGGCCGAGCAGCGCGCCCTGCGGCTGTTGCAGCAGCGGGGCTGGCGGCTGCTGGCCCGGCAGTGGGTCTGCCGCTGGGGCGAGCTCGACCTGGTGCTGGAGAAGGAGGGGCGTCTGTTGCTGGTGGAGGTGAAGGGCCGGCGCCGGCCTGGCCCCGATGGCTGGGGGGTCGGCTCCCTGCGGCGCGGCAAGCGCCAGCGGTTGGAGCGGGCCTGGCATTGCTGGCTCGAGAGCCAGCCAACCTGGGCCGAGTGCCCCGTGGAGTTGGTCTACGCCCTGGTGCCCCTCGCCCCGGCGGCTGGCCCGGTGCGCTGGATTCGCCCAGACAGCTAATGGTCCCCGGGCGTGACGTCAGGGAGTCGGTGCCGCACTCGGTATCGGCGTGGAGCTGGGTGTGCTGATGGCTGGAGCGGGGCCGAACTCCACCGTGCAGAGATAGCGGATGTTGCCGATCCCCACTTCCACCTCCTGGCAGTGTTCGCCGGTGACGACGGCCCCCGGAGGCAACTGCTGCCGTGCCCGTGCGAGGGCATTGGTTTTGTTCCAGATCGAGGAGGCGGTGGCGCTGCCGGCGCGGGCGGCGGGGGCCAGCCCCGCCATGCCGGCCACGAGCGATCCGGCCAGCAGAGATCCGGCCAGGAGCAGCTGCGCCAGCGCAGGGGCCGGGTGCTGGGCGAGGCGGTAAGGGGAGGCAGGCAATGTGGGACAACTGCGGCGTCATCCATGAGTTTTGCTGCCCACCGCACCCGCAAGCGTTTTGGCCAGCACTGGTTGGTGGATCAGGGGGTGCTCAGCCGCATCGTGGCGGCCGCAGAGCTCGAGCCCACCGATCGGGTGCTGGAGGTGGGGCCGGGTCGGGGCGCCCTCACCGAGCGGCTGCTGGCCTCGCCGGCGGCGGCGGTGGCAGCGGTGGAGCTCGATCGCGATCTGGTGCAGGGCCTGCTGGAGCGCTTTGGCGGTGAGCCGCGGTTCAGCCTTACTCCAGGCGATGTGCTGGCGGTCGAGCTGCCCACGGCCAACAAGGTGGTGGCCAACATCCCGTACAACATCACCGGCCCCCTGCTGGAACGACTGGTGGGCCGCCTCGATCGCCCCGTTGCCCGCCCCTACGAACGCCTGGTGCTGCTGGTGCAGCGGGAGGTGGGGGAGCGGATCCGCTGCCAGCCTGGCTCCAGCGCCTACTCGGCGTTGAGTGTGCGGATGCAGCTGATGGCCGACTGCCGCAGCGTTTGTGCCGTGCCGCCGCGCTGTTTTCAGCCGCCGCCGCAGGTGCACTCCGAGGTGATCCGGCTGGAGCCGTTGCCAGCGGCCCAGCAGCTGGAGCCCTGGCTGGCTCGCACTGTGGAGATGCTGCTGAAGCGCTGCTTTGCCGCACGGCGCAAGATGCTGCGCAACACCCTGGCCGGCCTGCTGCCGGAAGCCCAGCTGGCTGAGCTGGTGGCAGCGGCGGGTGTGGAACTGCAGCAACGGCCCCAGGAGATCGCCCCGTCGGCCTGGGTGGCGTTGGCGAGCGGCTTGAATCAAGCCACCACTGCCACCGCACCCCCTCCCGCCCATGGCTGACCTGTGTGTGCGGGCCCCCGCCAAAATCAACCTGCACCTGGAGGTGCTGGGCCTGCGACCCGACGGCTTCCACGAGCTGGCGATGGTGATGCAGTCCATTGAGCTGGCGGACACCCTGCGGCTGCGGCCCACCGCCGATGCCCGGATTGGCCTGCGCTGCGACCGAGCCGATCTGCCCACCGATGGCAGCAACCTGATCGTGCGTGCCGGCGAGCTGTTGCGGGCCCGTTCGGGGTTTTCCGAGCTGGGGGCCGAGATTGTGCTCGAGAAACGCATTCCCATCGGCGCCGGGTTGGCCGGCGGCTCCAGCAACGGGGCGGCGGCCCTGGTGGGCCTCAATGCTCTGTGGGGGTTGGGCTTTGATGCCGAGAGCCTGCAGACGATGGCCGCCGAGCTCGGATCCGACATGCCGTTTTGCCTCGATGGCGGCACCCAGCTGTGCTTCGGCCGTGGGGAGCGGCTGGAGCCGGTGGAGCGGGCGGAGCCCCTGGGTTTGTCGGTGCTGTTGATCAAGCACCCCGAGGTCAGTGTCAGCACCCCCTGGGCCTACGGCCGCTGCAAAGCGATGCGGGGCGACTTTTACCTCCAGGGCGAGGACGACTTTGCGCAACGTCGTCAGGCGTTGCGCCAGGGGCCGCTGCTGCAGGCCCTGCATCAGGGTGCTGCCCTGCCCGCGCTGCGCAATGACCTGCAGGCCGTGGTGGAACCGGAGGTGGAATGTGTGCGGCAGGGCCTGGCTCTGCTCCGCCAGGCCGAAGGCCCGCTGGCGGTGGCCATGAGCGGATCGGGCCCGAGCCTGTTTGCCCTCTTCACCAGCCTCGCCGAGGCGGAAGCGGCCCACACCGGCCTGGCGTCCCAGCTGGAGCAGGCGGGCTTTGAGGCCTGGTGTTGTGGCTTCAGCAACCGAGGTGTCAGCCTGGAGGCGTGAGCGACCCCAATCCCCCGACCCAGCCGGATGCGGCTCCCCGCAAGGGCCCCCTGAGCTTCCTGTCCGGTTCGCTCACCGCTGGGCTGCTGGCCTGGTTGGCCCTGGGCTTGAGCCGGCGGATGGTGACCTACTACGCCCTGCACCCGCCCAGCTACAGCTCTGCCATTGCCCAGAGCATCGCCACCGCCCTCAAGACCCTGATTGTGGGCATGGCCTTCCTGGCCACCTTCAGCTTTGCCTTCATCGCCATTGGCTTGGCCCTGGTGTTCGTGCGCAGCCTGGTGTCCGGTTCAGGATCAGCCCCGGTGGAGTCGGGTAAGACGCCCTAACCTCCAGGCATTGGCGCCGTCCTATGACCCCCCACGACCTCGGTCTGCTGGTGACGCTGTTGCTACCCGGCATGCTGCTGTCGGTGCTGCTGCTCTCCACGTTCGCCGCCGGGGGCTGAGGCCACGGCTGCCGCTGGCGGCTGAGATAAGTTGGCGGCACCACCGGTCCAGTGCCGGAATCGCCTTCCCGCCGTGGCAGAGACGCTTCTCTTCAACGCCCTACGCGAGGCCATCGATGAAGAGATGGCCCGCGATCCCCACGTCTGCGTGATGGGCGAGGACGTCGGCCAATACGGGGGCTCCTACAAGGTCACCAAAGACCTCTACGAGAAGTACGGCGAACTGCGGGTGCTGGACACCCCGATCGCCGAGAACGCCTTCACCGGCATGGCCGTGGGTGCTGCCATGACGGGCCTGCGCCCGATCGTGGAGGGCATGAACATGGGTTTCCTGCTGTTGGCCTTCAACCAGATCTCCAACAACATGGGGATGCTGCGTTACACCAGTGGCGGCAACTACACCATCCCCACCGTGGTGCGTGGCCCCGGTGGTGTCGGTCGTCAGCTGGGGGCGGAGCACAGCCAGCGCCTTGAGGCCTATTTCCACGCGGTGCCCGGCATCAAGATCGTGGCGGTGAGCACCCCCACCAATGCCAAGGGGTTGATGAAGGCGGCGATCCGCGACAACAACCCCGTGCTCTTTTTTGAGCATGTGCTGCTGTACAACCTCTCGGAAGATATCCCCGAAGGCGACTACATCTGCGCCCTGGATCAGGCGGAAGTGGTGCGCGAGGGCAGCGATGTGACGATCCTCACCTATTCCCGCATGCGCCACCACTGCCTCAAGGCTGTGGAGCAGCTGGAGAAGGATGGGGTGAGCGTGGAGCTGATTGATCTGATCAGCCTCAAGCCCTTCGACTTGGACACGATCACCCGCTCGATCAGCAAAACCCACAAGGTGATTGTGGTGGAGGAGTGCATGAAGACCGGCGGCATCGGTGCTGAGCTCATTGCTCTGATCACCGAGCATTGCTTTGACGAGCTCGATGCGCGGCCGATTCGTTTGTCGTCCCAGGACATCCCCACGCCCTACAACGGCGCCCTGGAAAACCTCACGATCATTCAGCCCCACCAAATCGTCGCCGCGGCCCAGCAACTGCTCGCGGGCCAGATCTGAGATGGCCCGCCAACAGGGGTGGTTTGCCCTGATCCTTGCCCTGGCCATCGCGGCCGGAGCCCTGCTGTTCAGTTGGAACACCCCCATCACCCCGCTGGGGCAGCGGCTCGGTCTGGATCTTCGTGGTGGCAGCCAGCTGACCCTGCAGGTGCAGCCTGCCGGTGCCATCACCACCGTTCGCAAAGAGCAGCTCGACGCCGTCAAGGATGTGCTCGATCGCCGCATCAATGGTTTGGGCGTGGCTGAGTCGACGCTGCAAACCGTCGGCGACGACCAGTTGGTGTTGCAGCTGCCCGGCGAACAGGACCCCACCCGCGCGGCCACCGTGCTCGGCACCACGGCCCTGTTGGAGTTTCGGGCTCAGAAACCGGGAACGGAGCAGCGCATGCAGGAGCTGCTCACCCTCAAGCGTCAGGCCACGGCCCTGCTGATACGCCTGGGCCAGCCCAGCCAGAGCGATCCCGACCCCGAACCCAATCAGACCGAACCCAAGCAGGCCGACCGCGATCAGGTGCAGGCCGATCTCCAGCGCATTAACGCTGACATCGTGGCTCTCTATGAGCCGGCCAGCCTCAGTGGCAAGGATCTCGTGACCGCTGGCCGCCAGCAGCAACAGAGCGGCTCCGGCTGGGATGTGACCCTCAGTTTCAACAAGGAGGGGGGTGACAAGTTTGCCCAGCTCACCCAGTCGATTGCCGGAACAGGGCGCCTGCTGGGGATCGTGCTCGACGGGCGCTCGATCAGCGAGGCCAGCGTGGGCCCTGAGTTCCAAGCGGCCGGCATCACCGGTGGCTCCGCCAGCATCACCGGCAATTTCAGTGCTGAAGAAGCCCGTGATCTGGAGGTGCAGCTACGCGGCGGCTCCCTGCCCCTGCCCGTGAAAATTCTGGAGGTGCGCACGATTGGCCCCTCCCTCGGAGCCGAAAACATCCGCACCAGCCTGCTGGCGGCCCTCACCGGCCTGTTGCTGGTGGCGGTGTTCATGGTGGTGGTCTACCGACTGGCTGGCGTCGTCGCGGTGGTCGCTCTCTCCCTTTATGGCCTGTTCAATCTGGCCGCCTATGCCCTGATCCCCGTCACCATGACCCTGCCGGGCATTGCTGGTTTCATCCTGTCGCTCGGCATGGCAGTAGACGCCAACGTGTTGATTTTCGAGCGGATCAAGGAAGAGTTGCGCGAGGGCAACACCTTGATCCGGTCCATCGACACGGGCTTTTCGCTCGCCTTTTCATCCATCGTGGATGGACAGGTCACGACCTTGATCAGCTGCATCGCCCTCTTCGCTCTGGGCACCGGTTTTGTCAAAGGCTTTGCGGTCACCCTTGGCATCGGCGTCTTGCTGAGCCTGTTCAGTGCCCTCACCTGCACCCGCACGTTGTTACGGGTGCTGATGAGCTATCCAGCCCTGCGCCGGATCGATTACTTCCTTCCGCTGGCTCAGCGCCCTGAGCGGGTGGCTTGAGTTGACCATGTCCCCTATCCCTGCCCCTTCCTCCACCAGCCGGCCGATGTTCGCCTTCCGCGTCAACCGTCATCGCCGCCGTCTCTGGCTGCTGTCGCTGGGAGCTTTGGTGTTGAGCATCCTCGGAATGGCTCTCAGCTGGAGCTCTCCGTCGATCCGGGCCCCACTGCGCCCGGGTCTGGATTTCACCGGAGGTACCCAGATCCAACTCGAGCGGCGCTGCGAGTCCGCTTGCCCCCCCCTGACGGTTTCCAGCCTGCAGCGCTCCCTCGCTGCCCTGAAGCTGCCTGCTGATGGCGCCAATCCAGCCCCTGCATTGGCTGGGGCTTCTGTTCAGCTGCTGGATGGCGGCCGCTCCCTGGTGGCGCGCACCCCCAGCCTCAGTCCGGATCAGGCCCAGGTGGTGCTGCAGGCGCTCCAGGATCAGGTGGGAGACACGGTGCCGGGTGGGCTGTCCATCGACACGATCGGCCCCACGCTGGGCTCCCAGTTGCTCCAGGCCAGTTTGGTGTCGCTGCTGGTGAGCTTTGTGGGCATTTCCCTCTACATCAGCTTTCGTTACGACCGCATCTACGCCGCCCTGGCCCTGTTGTGCCTGGCCCACGATGTGCTGATCACCTGTGGTCTGTTTGCCTGGCTCGGGCTGCTGGCCGGGGTGGAGGTGAACAGTCTGTTTGCCGTGGCCTTGCTCACCATTGCCGGCTATTCCGTGAATGACACGGTGGTGATCTTTGATCGGATCCGTGAGAAGCGGAACCAGCTCAAGGACCTCCCCCTGGCGGATCAGGCCGATGAGGCCGTGATCAGCACGCTCACCCGCTCTGTTTACACCTCCCTCACCACCTTGCTGCCCCTGATCGCCTTGATCTTCTTTGGAGGCAGCACCCTGTATTGGTTCGCGATTGCCCTGAGTTTCGGCATCCTCGTCGGCGCCTGGTCCAGCATCGGGGTGGCACCCACCCTGCTCCCCGTGTTGTCCCGTCGCTGATCGTTCACCCGCTTCTGGCTCTTCCGGCTCCGCCGGCCGCCGCCGCGCTGGCCGCCCCAAGCGTGGGCTTGGCTGGGCCATGGTCCCCGTATCGCTGGGTCTTCTCGCCCTGCTGGATCTGCGGGTTGAGTTGCTGTTGCTCGTGGATCACTTCACGTTGGCAGGGTTGGGGGCGGCGATCCGCAGCCATCCGCTGGCGGTGGCGGTGTTGTTGCTCCTGCCCTCGCTCCTGCAGCGCTACCGCGGGTGATCTAGGTCCAGCGATCCATCACCTCCTTCACCAGCACTTCTTCGCTAAGCACCTGCAGCACCACCACCAGGGGCAGGGCCAGCAACACCCCGGGCAATCCGAGCAGGGCCCCGAGGCACAGCTGGGCGGTGAGGGCCACGGTGGGCAGCAGATTCACCGTGCGACGCAGCAGCAGCGGTGTGAGCAGAAAGGCTTCGGCGTTCTGAAGCACCAGGCGCAACACCAGGACCTGAACCATCTTTGCCGGCGACACCAGCAGGGCCAGGGCCAGGGGCAGCAGGGTGGCGGCGGTGGGGCCGATGGTGGGAACGAAGGTGAGCAGGCCGCAGAGCAGGGCGCTCAGCAGGGCCAGGGGCACCTTCAGCAGCGCCAGCCCCGCCCAGGTGAGCAGAAACACACTCACGGCTGAGAGGGTCATGCCGGCCAGCCAGCCCCCCAGGGCTTGGCGGGATTCGCCCAGCAGGTGGCCCATCTGGAGCCGCCAAAAACTCGGCGTCAGCGCCACCACCACCTTCTGGTGACTGCGCGGATCAAGCGCCAGCAGGATGGCCAACAGGGCCATCAGCAGCAATTGGATCGTTGTGTTGGCGGCACCGCCGGCTAACCCCAGCAGCTGGGAGCCAAGGGGTTGCAGGCGATCCCATGTGCCTAGCTCCATCAGCTGGCGTTCGAGATCGGGAAGCCAACGCACCTGGCGAGCCAGGTCGGCCAGGCGCTGGGTCAGGGCGGGCAGCAGCTCCGAGAGTTGGCTGATCTGCTGCAGCAGTTCCGGCAGCAGTAGTTGGCCCAGCAGCCCACCCACCAGCACCAGGGCTACCAGCACCATCACCAGGGCGGTGGGCCGGTTCAACGGCAACAGGCGCCGCAGAAGTGTGATGGGCACATCGAGGGCCACGGCCAGCACCACCGCACCAAACAGCACGAGCAGCACCCAGCGCAATTCCCAGCTGAGCAAACCCAGCACGATCAGGGCCAGAGCCCCCAGCACCGTGCGGCCGTTCATGGGGTCAGGGTGCCAGCCGTTGGCGTTTCCATGGATCCAGGATGTCGTGGATCAGCAGGTCGCGCACGATCACCTGCAGACACACCGCCAGGGGCAGGGCGAGCAGCAGGCCCAGGGGGCCGAACACCACCGTGAACAGCAGCTGGGCCGTGAGGGTGAGGCCGGGCAGAAGCCGCAGCTGGTGGTGCATCACTGACGGAGTGATCAGGTAGCTCTCGAGGTTTTGGACGGCGATGTAGAGCACCAGCACCGCTGCCGCTTTCCACGGGGCATCGAGCAGAGCGACAGACATCGGAAAGATGGTGCTGAGGGTTGGACCCACGTTGGGAATGATGTTGAGCAATCCCGCCAGCAGCGCATTAGCGGCCACCAACTTCACACCCAGCAGGCTCAGGCCGATGGCCGCCAGGATGCCCACACACAGGGAGCTGATCAGCACCCCCACCATCCAGCCACTCAGGGCCTCCCCGCACTGCACCAGCACCTGGCGGAAACGGCGCCGATAAAACGAGGGCACCAGCAATACGGCCACCTCGCGATAGGCGACGGGTTGCACCGCCACCATCAGGGCCACGGCAAACACAAACAGGGTTTGCAGCAAGCCGCTGCCCAAGCCGCCTGCCAGCCCCACCAGCCGCAGGGCACCGGACCCCAGGCTGCCGCCAAGGCCAGAAGACAACCAGCTGGATGCTTCGCTTCCGCCGATCAGGCCATTGCGCAGCCACGACAATCCCCCTTCACGGGTGCCGTACAGCATCTGACTCACCCCAGCCAGGCCACCACGCAGGAGCTCCAACAGGGTTTCGGCGGCTGCCGGCAATTTGCTCAGCAGCTGGCCGAACTGGTCGACGAACGGAGGAATCACTGCCGTGGCCACCACCGCCAGCACCAGGGTCACCGTGCCCAGGCTGAGCAACAGAGCAACCGCACGGGAGCAGCCCAGGCGGGTCTGGATGGCACCCACCAGGGTGCAGAGCGCCATCGCCAAGACCACGGCGGCGAACAGATGCATCAGGCTCTGGCGCAGGTTCCAGAGCAGCACCAGGGCTGCCACCAGCGCCAATAGCCCCAGCCATTGGCCAAATTTCAAGGGATCAGGCCTCGTCCTGCTCCGCCTGATCTTCGCCCTGGTTGTTCGAGAAACCGAGTTCGTGACTGTCGGCGTAACGCTGGGCAAAGCGCATGAAGCGCTCGAAGTCTTCGGTGCTCTTCCAGGTGTAGGTGCACTCGAGGGCGCTGGCCTTGCCATTGACAAAGCGGGCCTTGACCTCGCGGGTCACCAGCTCGCCCTCCTCATCCACCAGAAACATTCCGGTGATGTCGCCCATGCTCTCGGGGGCGAGGGCATCGGGCTCTTCGAACACGAACAGGGCCTGGCCGGTGCGGCCATCGCGGGAGCGGGTCAGGCGGATATCGGGCACGACCGGCTCATCCACCCCGCGGAAGAACTGAATGGCGGCGCCCATGGCAAGCGGGGACAAAAATCAATCCTAGGAGCCGGCCCCTGAGAGGGCCGCAGTTGCAACACTGCGGTCCGCTGCCTCCTGCAGCAGCCGGCTGGCGGCGGCATCGCCAGCGATTCCCGCCAGGTCAACGCTGGTGAGCACCGGGCTGTCCCGGCGGCTCAACTCGTGGTCGTAGCAGCGGTCGTAGTAGTCGAGCATCTGCACGCAGGCGCCGGCCCAGTCGCAGCGGTCGATCGCCTCCAGCGCCGTGGCGGTGCGCTGGGGACCCAGCCGCCGGGCGATTCGTTCGGTGGCCTGGCGCAGGGCCTCCTGCCCCTGGCTGCCATACACCGCCACGAGCTGGTCAACCCGCTCCGCCAGCGGGCGCAGGATTTCGATTGCGGGTGCCTCCCCCATCTGGCGCCACAGGCCGGCGGGGATCCGGCAGCGGCCAACCTGGGCGCTTTCCGCCTCCACCCAGATCGGCGCCTGGCCTTCGAGCTCCTGCAGGCTGGCCGCAAGGCGATTTTCGTAGTGCTCGCTACTGGGTTGGGCCGGCAGCCCCAAGCCGCCAAAACTGCTGCCTCGGTGGTGGGCAAGGCCCTCCAGATCCACCACGGCTGCTCCCTGACGCCGCAGCGCCAGCAGCAGATCGGTCTTGCCGGTGCCGGTGCGTCCGCCCAGCACCAGCAGCGGCCAGGGTCGCTCGAAGCTGTCCAGCACCCAGCGGCGATAGGCCTTGTAGCCACCCTCAAGCAGCTGCACCGGCAACTCCAGGGTGCTGGCCAGCCAGGCGACGCTGCCGGAGCGCATGCCGCCTCGCCAGCAGTGAATCCGCAGGGGTGTGTTGTGCTGACCCAGACGACGCAGCTCCTGGCCCAGCGCTGCCAACTTGGGACCCACCAGCTCCAGCCCCAGCTGGATTGCCGCAGGGCGGCCCTCGTGCTTGTAGCAGGTGCCGACCTGGGCCCTCTCGTCATCGCTGAACAGGGGGAGGTTGTGGGCGCCAGGGATGTGGCCCTGGGCAAATTCCTGGGGACTGCGTACATCGACGATGGGTCCGCCTGCTGCCAGGAAAGCGGCCACGGTGAGGGGGGGGCTGGCGCCCGGCATCGTTGTTGTGGATCTCTGCTGACATAGTGGGCCCACGCTGGTTCCGCTTCAGGCTCCGACCCCTTCCATGCTTTCCGGTCCTCCGGTCACCGCCACCACTAGCGCCAGCCCCGAGTCTCTGCTTGAGCGCTTTCAGAGCGGCAATCCCCGACAGCGTCGGGCCCTGCTGGCCGCCCTGCATGAGCAGAGGCAGGCCCTGCGGCCGCTCCTCGCCGACCACCTGGCTGGCCTCGACGCCACCGGTGACGACTGGGCCGCCGGCTTCCTGATCCAGTTGTTGCTCGACGAGAGCGACGCCCTGCGGGACGCGTTCCTGGCTCGGTATCCCGAGGGCTGGCTGGCCACGGTGTCGGCACGGGGACTCGACTACGCGCCGCTGCAACAGGCCTTGATGGCCCAACAGTTCGAGGAGGCCGATCGGATCACCAGTGCCCTGCTCCGGGAGCTGGCCGGGCCGGATGCGGTGCGCCGGGGCTATGTGTATTACAGCGAGGTGCCGCCGATGCCGTCGGCCGATCTCGACAGCCTGGATCGCCTCTGGGTGTGTTTTTCGCGCGGGCGTTTCGGGTTTTCGGTGCAGGGGCGACTGCTGCGCAGCTGCAACGCCCGCTGGGAGCTGCTTTGGCCCAAGTTGGCCTGGAAGGATGGGGGCAGGTGGACCCGCTACCCAGGCTCCTTCCAGTGGTCCATTGATGCGCCCGAGGGGCACATGCCCCTGGTGAACCAGCTGCGCGGGGTGCGGTTGATGGATGCCCTGCTCAACCATCCCGCTCTGCAACAGCGCATCAACGCCTGAGCGCGGGTGCCGGCAGCGGCGTAGGGTCGAATCGGCTCCTGCGGATCCCAGCCGGATGGCGCTGCGCTGGTCAGATTTCATCACGCCTTCCACCCTGCAGCTCGCTCCGCTGCTGGAGCTGCTGATTGAGCCGATCCGCTGCCTGCAGCTTCAAAGCCAGGTGCAGCTGGGCCTCCAGGAGGCGCTGGTCAACGCCGTGCGCCATGGCAATGGTTGCGATCCGGCCAAGTGCCTGCGGGTGCGGCGCATTGAAACCCCGCGCTGGTTGGTGTGGCAGGTGCAGGATGAAGGGCCGGGGCTGCCCCCGGATGCTCGCACCACGTCCCTGCCGGAGCAGCTCGACGCCACCGGCGGACGGGGCCTCTTCTTGATCCACACCTGTTTTGACGACGTGCGCTGGAGCAGCCGCGGGAACCGGCTGCAACTGGCCGTCAGTCGCCAGCGGGCTGTGGTGCTGTCGCCGGTCGGTGGCTGGGGCAACCGGGGTCGCTGAGCTCCCCCCGCAACCAGCCCAGCCCGTGTTCCACCAGTTCGATGGCCTGCTGGCGGGCGGCACTGGCCTGGGGGGCGCCGGGATCATCGCCGCCCAGCAGGAGCACCAGGGCAGCAGCCAGCTGCTCCGCTCCCCGTCGGGGCCGCTGGGCCTTGAGGGCGTGCCAATCGCGATCGCCGATGGCCAGTTGGCGTTGAAGGGCCACGGCCTGATCCAGGGCTCCCTCAGGCCAGCACCGGGATGGCTTGGGCGGCAGGGTGGGCACTGGACGTTTGTTCACGGCAGGCCCCATCCTGATGCCACTGCTGCGCTGCTGTGAGCTGGCCATGCCGAGCCGACCCCTGGGCCACCACCTGGTTCGCCAGCCGATCCGGCTGCTGCACCTCCTGGACGGCCTGTTCACCCAGGCCTCGCTGACGCGCCACAGCTCGGGGGTGACCCAGCGGCGCCAGCGCCAGCGCCTGGCCCTCACCCAGCGCCTGCTGGATCCGTTGCCGGAGCCTTTGGCACCCCCGAACCGGGTGGAGGTGTTGTTCTGGCGTGGGCTGCGCTGGGCGACCGCCGGATTGCTGCTGGCCTGGTGGCTGAAGCGTTAACGCGGTTTACGCGCTGTCCAGATCCGCGTCATGAAGTGGGATTCGGCGGCGACGGCTTCAAATCCTGCCTTGCGCATGCGGCCGTCGATGTCGTCGCTGATGTAGTCGCGGTAGTAGGGCTCGTGGAACACGCGCCGGAAGTTTTCCATCGCGGCGCTGAATTGGGGGGAATCGGCCAGCTGCACCGAGTCGGCCAGCACCATCACGCCACCGGGCTCGAGCACGCGGTAGGCCTCATCGATCACCGCTTGGCGAGCGTCTCCTGGTAGCTCGTGAAACAGGAACACGCAGGTCAGGCCCTGGAACGTGGCCTCCGCGAACGGCATGCTTTCACCATTGCCCTGCACAAGCTGGGGCAGCTCGCCCGCCAACTGACTGAGCCATTTATTGGCCTGGCGCAGGTACGCCGTGGAGAGATCTACGCCCACCAGCTGTGCCTGGGGGAGGGCGGCCCGGATCTGGCGCAGGGTGCGGCCGGTGCCGGTGGCCACATCCAGCACCCGGATCTGGCTGGCGGGCCGTTCCGCAAAGGCCTTGATGCCCCGCAGCAGGGGAGCCAGCACCCGCCGCCGCATCGGATCGGCGGTGCCGTTGAACAGGATCTCCACCTGCAGGTCGTAGAGGGCGGCGGAGTGGTCGCTCAGGTAGCCGTCGGTCTGGTGGTGAAAGTTCTGGAGGTAATAGTCGGGGTAGGCGGCCGGGTCCACATCCTCGGGCAGATCACGCACGTTGCGCTCGCTGCGGCGGGTCCAGGTGCTGGGCATGTCCAGCCACACCAGCGGGTAGCGGCTGGCCCAGTCGAGCCAGGGGGCATCGAACAGCAACGACGCTGGATACAGACCTTGCTCCGCCTCCTGCCAATCTCGCTCGTGTAGGGCGTCCATCGACTGCTTGAGCCGGCCCATCAATTCCGGCGGCACCGGCACGGTTTTCGGGCTGCCATCCGGGGCCAGCAACCCCATGAGTCGGGTGCTCACCTCCTTGTGGGTCAAGCCCAGCAAAGCCTTGCCCTGCTGCATGGTTTGGTAGGCCAGCTTGGTGAGCTGATCGGGCATGGCTGGGCAATCGCGTTCTGCCATTCCAGCCGATTGCCCTGGCGAGCGCGAGCAGCGACGATCTGGTGGGAAGGAGCGATCCAGGCATACCCCGTCGTTTACAGCGCTTGTTAGGCGGGTTTGCCGATTTGTCTTTGGAGTTGGCAGATCCACTTCCAGCATCAAAAAAGCCCCAGCCAAAGGGCCGGGGCTCTGGGGTTGAGCGCGTTGCGGGAGAGCCTCGATCAGGCGTCGTAATACATCACGAACTCGTGGGGGTGGGGCCGCTGGCGCAGCTGCTGCACCTCCTCGTATTTAAGGGCGATCCAGTTGTTGATGAAGTCTTCGGTGAAGACGCCGCCGGCCAGCAGGTAGTCCTTGTCGGCATCGAGAGCTTCGAGGGCCCCGTTGAGGGAGGCGGGCACGGTGGAGATCTTGGCCAACTCCTCCGCCGAGAGCTCAAATAGATCGACGTCGGTGCCATCGCCTGGATCGATCTGGTTTTTGATGCCGTCGATGCCAGCCATCAGCATGGCGGCAAAGCCCAAGTAGGGGTTCGAGAGGGCATCGCCAGAGCGGAACTCCAGACGCTTGGCCTTTGGACTGGGTCCGGTGAGCGGGATGCGCACAGCCGCGGAGCGGTTGCCCTGGGAATACACCAGGTTGACCGGAGCTTCGAAGCCCGGCACCAAACGCTTGTAGCTGTTGGTGGTGGGGTTGGTGAAAGCCAGGAAGCTGGGGGCGTGCTTGAGCAGGCCACCGATGTACCAGCGGGCGGTTTGCGAGAGGTTGGCGTAGGTGCCTTCACCGAAGAACAGCGGGTTGCCGCCCTTCCAGAGGCTCTGGTGCACGTGCATGCCGCTGCCGTTGTCGGCAAACACCGGCTTGGGCATGAAGGTGGCCGTCTTGCCGTACTTCTTGGCGACGTTGCGCACCACATATTTGTAGATCATCACGTTGTCGGCCGCGCTGATCAGCTCGGCAAACTTGATCCCTAGTTCATGCTGGGCCGTGGCCACTTCGTGGTGCTGCTTCTCGATCGGCACACCCAGGCTGCCCATGGTCAGCAACATTTCGGTGCGCATGTCCTGAAGGGTGTCGTTGGGCGACACCGGAAAGTAGCCCTCCTTCAGCTGGATCTTGTAGGCCAGGTTGCCGCCTTCCTCGAGCCGGGGGGTGTTCCAGGGGGCTTCGATCGAATCGACGCTGTAGAAGCTGCTGCCACTACCGGAGGTGTAGCGCACATCGTCGAAGACGAAGAACTCAGGCTCTGGGCCGAAGTAGGCGGTGTCCGCGATGCCGGTGGAGCCGAGGTAATTGAGCGCCTTTTGAGCCAGAGCGCGGGGGCAGCGGGCATAGGGCTGCCCGCTGCGGGGCTCCTGGATCGAGCAGATCAGGCTGAGAGTTTTGTGGCTGTAGAAGGGGTCGATCCAGGCGGTGTTCGGATCCGGCACCATCGCCATGTCCGATTCGTTGATCGCCTTCCAGCCGCGGATCGAGGAGCCGTCGAAGGCCACACCTTCGCTGAAGGCGGCTTCATCAATCAGGTCGTTGCAGACCGTCAGGTGCTGCCATTTGCCGTGCAGGTCGACAAATTTGAGGTCGATCAGCTCGATGCCCTCGTCTTTGATCTGACGAAGGACCTCTTGGGCTGTTTTGGCCATGACGAACAAAAGGGTGGGTGCCGCCCTGGTCGCGGCGTGGCGGGACCGTACGGATCACCCTGGTGCCGCTGTGTAGCGCTTGTAACCAAATGGCGGGCAGCGCTTGCGTAACCGTTTCTGTCAACTTCCCCAAAACGCGCCCCTGGCCTGGGATTTGGCCAAATGTGAGTGCTACGTTCCGGTGCAGGTGCGTCGATTCGATCCCGCCATGCGCGATGCCATCACTGGTCTGATTGGCCGTTACGACCAGCTCGGCCGCTATCTGGACCGGGACGCGATTGACCGGATCTCGGTCTACTACTCCGAGGCGGAGGTGCGTCTCGCGGCCGTGGAACTGATCAACCGGGAAGCGGCGGCGATCGTGCGGGAAGCGGCCCAGCGCCTCTGGCTGGCGGATCCCGAACTGATCCTGCCGGGCGGCAATGCCTACACCACGCGGCGGCTCTCGGCCTGCCTGCGCGACATGGACTACTTCCTGCGTTACGCCAGCTACGCCCTCATCGCTGACGACGCATCGATTCTCAACGAGCGGGTGCTCAACGGCCTGGACGACACCTACAAGAGCCTGGGCGTCCCCACCGGCCCCACCGTGCGCAGCATCGCCCTGATGGCCGATGTGGTGTGCGAGATGTTGCTGGATTCAGGAGTAACCGCCACCGGCGTGGTGCGAGTGCCCTTCGAGCATCTCTGTCGTGGGCTTGGCGCCACAAACGTGCGTGCTCGCTAGGCCGTTCGTCGCTGCTTAGGCTCGGCTGATCTGTCCATTTGGTTTTGGTTTCCCTCCCCGTGCTGCCCCCCGTCAATTCTGCCCACCGCCGCACGCTGGGTCCCATCGCCACGCCAAACCGCCTGCTGCTCGGTCCTGGGCCCTCCAACGCCCACCCCACCGTGCTCCAGGCCCTGGCCCGCACCCCGATTGGACACCTCGATCCGCTCTACGTGGAGCTGATGGGTGAGGTGCAGGAGCTGCTGCGGTACGCCTGGCAAACCGACAACCGCCTCACCATCCCCATGAGCGGCACCGGCAGTGCGGCCATGGAAGCCACCCTGGCCAACACGATTGAGCCCGGCGACACCGTGTTGGTGGCCATCAAGGGCTATTTCGGGCTGCGACTGGCCGACATGGCTGGCCGCTACCGGGCCAATGTCGTCACGATCGAGAAACCCTGGGGCGAGGCCTTCAGCCTGGCCGAGCTCGAGGAGGCCGTGGCCGCCCACAAGCCCAAGATCCTGGCGATCGTGCACGCCGAAACCTCCACCGGCATCTGCCAGCCCATGGACGGGATCGGCGATCTCTGCCGCCAGCACGACTGCCTGCTGCTGCTCGATACGGTCACCTCCCTGGGTGCGGTGCCCCTCTACCTCGATGCCTGGAAGGTGGATCTCGCCTACAGCTGCAGCCAGAAGGGGCTGAGCTGCCCTCCGGGTCTCGGCCCCTTCACCATGGGTCCCCGGGCCGAGGCCAAGATGATGGCGCGCCAGGGCAAGGTGCCCAACTGGTACCTCGATGTCACCCTGCTCAACCAGTATTGGGGCAGCGACCGGGTGTATCACCACACCGCTCCGGTGAACATGAATTTCGGCATGCGCGAGGCCCTGCGCCTGCTGGCCGACGAGGGACTCGAAGCGGCCTGGGCCCGCCACCGCTGCAACGCCGAGCGTCTCTGGGCTGGGCTGGAGCGTCTCGGCCTCGAGCTCCATGCCCCCGAACACCTGCGCCTGCCCACCCTCACCACGGTGAGGATTCCGGAGGGTGTCGACGGCAAGGCCTTCACCCTGCACCTGCTCAACCAGCACGGCATCGAAGTGGGCGGCGGCCTCGGCGCCCTGGCGGGCAAGGTGTGGCGCATTGGGCTGATGGGTTACAACAGCCAGCCTGAAAACGTCGATCAGCTGCTCAATCTGTTCGAAACCGAGCTGCCGGCTTTCCGTCCCGCCGCTGCCCCTGCTGCCGTCGCTGTCTGAACCAAGCGGCCAGCTGAAGCCCAGCCGGTTCCCCCAACACCCCGCCAATCACCCGCATGTGGTGATGGGCGCTGGCGGCGGTGGCCAGGTTGAGGCAACTGCCCAGGGCTCCGCGCTTGGGGTCCAGTGCTCCAAACACCACGGTGCCCATGCGGGCCTGCACCAGGGCACCGGCACACATCGGGCAGGGCTCCAGGCTGACCAGCAGGGTGCAGCCGTTGAAGCGCCAGTCGCCCCGCAGGCGTGCCGCCTGCCCCAGGGCCACCAGCTCGGCATGGCCGAGTGGATCGGCTTGGGCCTCGCGTCGGTTGCTGCCCCAGCCAATGCAGCGACCCGCCTCATCCAGCACCACAGCCGCTACAGGAATCTCCCCGCTGGCTCCCACCCGCTCGCTGTGGCGCAGCAGGCGCTGCATCCATTGCTCATGCGCCCACAACGGCGCCTGCTGCGGCAGGGGCTGGGGGGCTGGGGATTGGCGGGACTCCAACGCCTGAGCAGCAGCGGCGACCACTCCCTTGTAGCCCACCTCCGCAGGTGAGAATGGAGCCATTCGAGCGTTCCCCGTTGGCAAGCGCGCCACCTGCCCCGCGGGCGAGCCAGCCCCTGCCATTTGCCAGTCCGGAGCAGCTCGACCCGAAACTGCAAGCGTTTCTCGAGCAGGCATCCCGCCAGCTCTGCAGCTGGCTGGGCTCGGCCTCCCAGCGCTCGCCGCTGCCGGGGCTAAGCGTGCTGCCGGGGGTGGAGCCCTCCCTGGAGGGATTGGACCCTGCTGCGCTGCTGGCCGACCTGCAGCTGGTGATGGACGGCGCCTACAACCCCAACCACCCCGGTGCCCTCGCCCACCTCGACCCGCCGCCGTTGGCCGCATCGGTGGCGGCCGACCTGATCTGCGCTGGGCTCAACAACAACCTGTTGGCTGAAGAGCTCTCCCCCAGCCTGACGCGTCTGGAGCGCAGTCTCACGGCTTGGCTGGCGGAGCAGCTGGGCCTGCCGGCTGGCAGCGGTGGCGTGGCCGCGAGCGGTGGCACCCTCTCCAACTTGATGGCCCTGGTCACGGCCCGTCGCTGCCGTGGTCTGGCCACGCAGGCCGATGCGGTGGTGCTGGCCAGTGCCGATGCCCATGTCTCCCTGGCCAAGGCGATGGCCGTGATGGGCCTGCCGGCCCATGCCTTGCACCCGATCCCGGTGGACCGTGAGGGGCGCCTGGATCCGGTGGCCCTCGAGCAGGAGCTCGATCAGCTGGCGCAAACCGGAACGCCGGTGATCGCCGTGGTCGCCACGGCGGGCACCACCGTGCGGGGCGCCGTCGATCCGCTCCTGCCCCTGGCCGAGATCTGCTGCAAACGTGAGCTTTGGCTTCACGTCGATGGAGCGATCGGCGCCGTGTTCGGCCTGGTGGCCGGCCATCGCTTCCGGGTGGCGGGTCTGGAGCGGGCCGATTCCGTCACGATCAATCCCCAGAAACTGCTGGGCATCACCAAGACCTCGTCGCTGTTGCTGCTGGCCAGACCCCAATCCCTGGCGGAGGCCTTTCACACCGGCCTGCCCTACATGGAGCCGAGTTGGGGCGGCGGCCACGGTGGTGAGACGGGCTTGCAGGGCACCCGCCCCGCTGAGATTCTCAAGCTCTGGCTTGGTCTGCGCCAGTTGGGTTTAGAAGGTCTTGAGGCGGTGCTCGATGGGGCCATTCAGCGGCGTCGCCAGCTCGCGGCCCTGCTGGAGGCCAGCGGCCGCCTGCAGCTGCGTGGGGGATCTTTCCACTTGCTGGCGTTCACACCCCGGGGCTTGGATGCCGCAGCGGCCGAGCACTGGAGCCAACACACCCGTCAACGGCTGCTGCAGGAGCACCTGATGCTCTCGCGCCCTTGGTATGCCGGCCGCCACCACCTCAAGGCCGTGCTCGGCAATCCCCACACCCGCAGCAGCCACCTCGACAGCCTGGCCAGGCTGGTGCAGCTCAGCTTGGACGAGCTGCCATGACCGATCCTTCTGCTGAATCCCCGCCCGTCGCCGGCCGGGGGCGTTGGGTCGCGATTCTCACCGGGGCGATCTCGATTCTGATCGGCGTGCTGTATCTGGCCCTGATCGTGGTGCTCGACAGCCGCGGGCCGCTGCAGCCGCCGCCGCCGGAAGCCCTCGTGGACAGCGCCGTTATTCGGCCGGAGGCCGGGGCGGCAAGCTCGGCTGCTTCGTCTGCAGCGGTTCCACCACCCGCCTGAACGCTGCCTCGAGAAAGCGGCTCAGCGCCCCATCGCGTCGGCTCAGGTCGTACTGCTGCTGCACCACGTCCTGCACACCGCCATCGCCCCAGTCCTGGTCGCGCTCGAAGTAGGTGACAAAACTGAGACCTGCCACCCGAGTCAGCCAGGCTGCACTGACCGACTGAATCGCCCGGCTCACCACCAGGGCCGGCAGATTCAGGCTCAAGGCCGCACTCAGCAGGCTGACCCCACCTTTCACCAGGCCGAGGCCGGCCATGGTGCGCCCCACGGACAGGGCCAACTCCTGGGCGTTCTGGCGGCTGAGACTGATGCCGTAGATCCGGCCGATCTCCACCACCATCTGCGCATTGACCGCCGCCGCGCCCAGCAGGTCGAGCCCGGGCAGGGGCGTGACGGCCAGCACCCCGGCGCCGATCCACATGTAGCGATCCACGATGGCTTCGCTATCGCTGCGCCGCTGACGGGCCAACAGCGAGCGGCTGGCTTCGCTTAATTGGCGGCACTGCAGCAATAAGTTGTCGGCGATCAGCTCCTCGCCATCGGCATGGAGCACCGCCGCGATTCGGCGCAACAGCGCTTCCACTTCAGCGGGGGGCTGGAGCGGTCTGCCGCCGGGCATCGGCACGCTCTGGGGAGCCGCGCTCGACGGCAGCACATCCTCGGCGGCGATGCGGCCGCGGGTGCGTTGGCGCAGCAGCTGCAGCAGCCGAGTTTCCTCCTGTTCGCCACGCAGGTCGCACTTGTTCAGCACCAACATCAGGCGCTTGCCGAGGCTGGCCAGGGCTTCAAACACCTCCAGTTCGGCAGCACGCAGATCGCCATCCACCACCAACAGCAGCAGGTCGGCCTTGCCGGCCTGCTCCCGGGCCAGCCGTTCCCGCTCCAACCCTGCCGCGCCGGCTTCGAGAATGCCTGGAGTGTCCACCAGCCACACGGCCCGCTGCAGCCCACGCAGGCGCAGGCGGTAGCGCTGGCTGCCGGTGGTGGAGCCCATGGCGGCGCCCACCTCGCCCACCAGCTGCCGCAGCAGGGCACGAATCAGCGAGGTTTTGCCCGAGGAGCCGATGCCGAACAGCACGATCACCAGGTCGCCCCGCTCCAATTCGGCGGCCATGCGCTGCCGCTCTTGGCGCAGCGCTTCCCGCTCCACCGCATCCCGCACGCGGTCGAGGGTTTGATCGATGGCGGCCAGGTTCTGGGCGGCGGCCTCGCGGCGGTTGCCTGGAGGTGGCAGCTGCGACGCAGCGCCAGGGCCTGCCTTGGCCCCCAGCGCGGCCCGCAGCCAAGGCCAGGCCAGCTGCACCAGCAGTAGCAGCAGGCCGGCGAAGACCAGAAAAAACACCGGCTGGACGATCCAATACGGCAGATACCAACTCAATTGCAGGTAGAGGGTGTTGATCGCCTGCAGCACCACACCCACGGCGATCAGGGCCAGCAGGGCCAACCCAGCGATCAACCACAGGCGGGTGCGGGTTTTCATCGATCAAACCCAGGCATCAGGATCGGGAGGCGCGCAGGATCTCGCCCCACAGGCTGGCGGCGAGGGCGCTGCTGGCGCGGGTGGGGCTGTTGTCGTCGTTGCCGAGCCAGATGCCCACCACCCAGTGACGCTGTGGCTCATAGCCCACATACAGCAGGTCGCGGCTCTCATTGGTGGTGCCGGTCTTGCCGCCCTCCTGGCCCCCCAGGCTCGCCATCTGACCGGTGCCGCGTTGCACGACGGCCCGCAGCATCTGCTGCATCGCCTGGGCCGTCGCTGGGGTGGTGACGCGGCGGCCCGCCTGGGCAGGGGCCTGGCCAGCCGCTGAACCCTCACCGGCAGCACTCGTCTGACGGCATTGGCTGGACGTTTGGCCGCTGCAGGCCTCCGCATCGGTGAGGCGCCGGATCGTGGTGGGGGCATGCCAGATGCCGTCGTTGGCGATCGCGGCGTAGGCGGCGGTGAGCTCCAGCAGGGTTACCTCGCTCTGGCCGAGGGCCAGCCCCGGCACGGCGGCCAGTGGGCTGGTGATGCCAAGATCGCGAGCCTTCTGCACCAGCGCATCGAGGCCCACGCGCTCGGCCAACCGCAGGGCTGCTGTGTTGCTGCTGATCGCGAAGGCTGACACCAAACTCAGGGAGCCGCCACACCCGCTGGCGAAGCTCTGGCCGCGCCAGCGGAAGGGGGCGCAGCTGATCCCGTCTCCGGGGCGCAGACCCCGCTCCAGAGCCACCAGATAGGGGATCAACTTGAAGGTGCTGCCCGGCTGGCGCAGGGCCATGGAGGCCCGGTTGAACTGGCTCTGGCGGTAATCCCGACCCCCGGCTATGGCCAGGATGCCGCCGTTGCGAGCATCGAGCACCACCACAGCGCCCTCGCTCACCTTCAGGCCACCACTGGCCTGGAGCCTCTGGCGCAACAACCGCTCCACCTGCTCCTGCAGGGAGCGATCCAGGTGGGTGTCAATCAGAAAGTTGCCCTCGGCGCCCACATCTCGGCCCACCAGCTGATCGAGGTCCCGGCGCACCTGATCGGAGTAGAAGGGCGCGCCGCGCTCGGCTGGGCTGCTGCGGCAGGCCTGGGGTGACAGACGGATGGGGCTGCGGCGGGCACTACGGGCCTGGTCGGCGGTGAGGCGTCCGGTGTCGCCCATCTTGCTGAGCACGGCGTTGCGGGCCTCCAGGGCCGCCTGGGGATCAAAACAGGGGTCGTAGCCGTTGGGGGAGGGCAACAGCCCCACCAGCAGGGCCGCTTCCTCGCGCTGCAGTTGGCTGGCGGGCTTGCCAAAGTAGTGGCGCGAGGCATCTTCGAAGCCCCAGCCCACGCCGAGATACACCCGGTTGAGATAGCTCAGCAGCAGGTCGCGCTTGCTGAAACGGGCTTCCAACTGCAGGGCAACGAGCAGCTCCCGCCACTTACGGCCCAGGGTTTCCCCCTGGCCCACCTGGTCGGGATAGAGGCTGCGGGCCAGCTGCTGGGTGAGGGTGCTGCCGCCCTCCAGCACCCGGCCGCCGAGCACGTTGGTCACCAGGGCCCTCGCCGTGCCCACCGGGTCCACGCCCGGATGCCACCAGAAGCGGCTGTCCTCACTGGCCAGCAGCGCATCGATCAGCACCGCCGGGTAGTCGCGCAGGGCCTGGCGCTCTCGGTGTTCGAGGGCATCGGCCGTGGTGATGGGCTTGCCCTGGCGGTCGTAGATCACCAGCGGACCGCGCACCGTGGCCAGGCTGCCGCGGATCGGGGCTTGCACCGCGGAGAGGCCCAGCAGGCCGAGCCCGCCAACGGCCACGACCGCCATCGCCAAGCTGGCGCCCCGCAGCAACCGTTGCAGCTGGGGGAGAGGTCGGATCTGAAAGTCCAGTTCGGGTAGGCCCGCTTCCTGACTGGGGCCAAAGCGGAGGCTGTCGCCGTCGCGCAACAACAGCTGCTGCACGCGGCGGCCTTGCCACCACAGTCCATTGGTGGAGTTCTGGTCACTCAGCAGCCAGTGGGGGCCCCGCCGTTCCAGCAGGCCATGGCGCCGGCTGACCGCCTGGTGGTCGATGCAGATCTGGCAGTCGCTGTCGCGGCCGATGCTGTACGCGCCCGGGTGAAGGGGCAGCAGGCGCGAGGCCTGGCCGGGCAGGTGAATGCGCAGCTGGGCCTGGCCAGGCTGGCTGAACCGCTGCCAGCGGCGGCGCAGGGCCTCAAGGGCGGGGTTGGCCATGGCTCCCCAGCAGATCGATGGCGAAGCAGAGCACCGCCAGGTTGATCGCCACATCGGCGAGATTGAACACCGGGAAGGCAATCGGCACCAGGGCCAGAAAATCGACGACGTAGCCCAGGCGCCAGCGATCCAACCCATTGCCGATGGCGCCGCCCAGCACGAGCCCCACCCCCAACCAGCGCACCGGCACCAGGGCGCCCTGCCGCTGAATCCAAACGATCACCCCCAGGGCTACCAGCAGACTCACCAGGCCGAGGAGCTCGGGGTGGCCCGTGAACAGGCTGAAGGCGGCGCCGGTGTTGCGGGTGAGATGCAGCTCCAGCAGACCCGGCCAGAGGGGTGTTGTGCCAAACGGGGAGAGCTGGGCCACGGCCCAGGCCTTGCTGAGTTGGTCCAACAGCACCACCAGGCTGGCGGTGGCGTAGGCCAGGGAACGGGCCCGTTTCATGGCTCCACCAACAGCAGCCGGCGCAACAGCAGCGCCGCCACGGCAACGCCGCAGCACAGCAGCAGTTGCGGCAGCAGGGGAGCAACGCTGTAGCTGAGCAGCAGCACGCCGAGGTTGGGGCCCCAACGCCCCGCGAGAGCGCCCAGCAGCAGGTTGGCAATCCCACAGAGTTGCAGCACCGCCAGGCCCACCACGCTGGCCCCAAGCAGGCTGAGCAGATCGTTCATGCCTGGCTGGCGGGCCAGCTTGCCGGTGAGCCAGCCGGCGGGAAGAAAGCCCGCCAGATAGCCGAAGCCGGGGTCGAGTAGGTAGGCGGCACCACCACCGCCGTGGAACACCGGCAGCTGAAACAGCCCCAGGCTGAGGTAAGCCACGGCCGCCAAAATGGCACTGCGGGGGCCGCAAACCAGAGCGGTGAGCAGCAGCGCTGGCACCTGCAGCGTGATCGGCAGGGTGGTCAGGTTCCAGGCCCCATCGGCAGACGGCAGAGGAGCGGCGGCCTGAATCAGTCCCCCCACCAGGATCAGCAACAGGCCGGCAATGGCGCCGCTCCAGGTGGCTAGGGCCCGCAACTGATCCCATCGTGTCTGCGACCATTTTGGGGGGTCGCGCCACCAGGGCCGCTCCCTTCAGCCCCCCCCTGCCGGTATGGACCAAGCCACAAGCCCGGAGCCCCGCGAGTCCCAGCCCTTTGCGGTGGGCGACGCCGTCCTGCTCAAGGGACGGCAGCAGTACCTGAAAACGGCCGATCCCATGCCGATGCTGCGCCCCCCCGATCTCGTGGATCCGGAGGAGCTGGGTGAGGTGCTGGCGCTCAAAGCGCGCAACCTTCTGGCGGTTCGCTTTCGGCGGGGCACCTTTCTGATCGAGGCCGATCAGCTCCAGCCCCCGAAGCCCCCCAAAGCTGACTGATCAGCGGGTCATCAGCGGCTGAGGACATGGCTCTGCCAAGCCTGTTCGGCGGCAGCCAGGGCCAGTGGCGGTCCGCAGAGGCTCAGGGCCGGCTGGGTCAGTCGCCGTTGGGCGGCGGCCAACAGGGCTGGGGCGTCGAGCTGCTGGGCCCGTTCGAGGGTGTCCTGCACGTAGGTCCAGCCCAAGCCATGGCCGAGCACCAGGGCCTGGCGATCGGCGATCTGGCCGCAGGTCTGCCGTCCCATGGCGTCTTGGCCGCGGTATTTGGCTTTGGCTAAGGCGAGTTCGTCCTCGCTGAGTGGCTGCTCCAGCATGCGAGCCCATTCGTCGAGCAGGGAGGTGGTGGCTTCGGCGGCCCGTTCCGCGGAGCTGGACAGATGCCAAATGAACGGGGTCGACCCCCGCCGCGCCGGCATGTGCACCCCCACGTCGTAGGCCAGGCCGCGCTCCTCCCGCATCGTCACAAACAGCCGGCTGGACATCCCCATGCCGAGGTGGGCCTGCAGCAGCCGCAGGGCCAGTCCGTCGGGATCCCCCAGGGGCACAGTGGCCGCGCCGAGCATCAGAACCAACTGCTCCGTGTCCTGCTCCAGGCTGGTGAAGCGCTGGCTGCAGCCTGGCGCCTGCGGGCCTGGGCCCGGCAGGGGCGCGGCCGTCATCCAGGGACTGCGCGCCAGCCAGGTATTGAGCAGCTCCGGCAGTTCGGGCCCCAGATCGCCGCAGGCCACGAGCAGGGCACCGTCGTGGCCGAGGGCCGGCACCAGATCCCGGATCTGCTCGCGGCCGATCGCGGCCAGTTCCGCTTCCACCCCCAGGGGGTCGTGCCCATAGGGCCCCTGCCCGTAAAGCTGGTGGCGCAGCTGGTCGTGGGCCAACTGGAAGGGATCCTCCCGCTGGCGCTGCAGGCTCTGCAGGTTGAGGCCGCGCTCGAGATCGAGTTGGTCGCTGCTGAGCCAGGGCTGCCGCGCCATGGACAGCAGCAGGGGCAGCAGCTCGGGGGCATCGCTGCTGGCGCACTTGAGGCTCAGCACCAGGCTGTCCTCCGTGGCTTCACAGCGCAAGGCTGCACCCCGACCTTCCACCAGATCGGCCAGGGCTTCGGCGTTGAAATCGCCGCAGCCGCGTGTGAGCAGCCCGGCCAGCAGCTGGGCTGCTCCCCGCTCGCCTAAACGATCCCCACTGCTACCGCCGCGGATCCAGAGGCGGCAGGCCACGATCGCTGGCCCTGGCCGCCGTTGCCACACCAGGGGGAGGCCCCCCTCCAGGGTCGTGGTCTGCCAAGTGCCTGTCGGCCACGGGGACTGGATCATGCCGGCACCGCTTCAAGGATGCAGGCTGCCGCTGGATCGAGCAGGGGCACCGCCCGCCGCACCAGCTCCTGCCGATCCCAGCGTTCGATGTCCTCCAGGGGCTGGGCCAGCCCATGCCGCCGCCCCCAGAGCCGGTTGTTACCGATCAGACCGGCCACGCCACCGGCGGCCTCCAAACCGAAGCGGTAGCCGTTCGCCACCAGCCGCTGGGCCCGCTGCCACTCCAGCTCCGGCAGCCCCTGCTGCTGCAGTTTCGACCAAACCTCAGCAATGGCCTGGCGCACCGCCGGCAGCTCGTCGGGTTCGCAGATCGCCTCCAGCAGGGCAAAGCTGCCGCACTCCATCACGTGCAGATCCAGGTCGACACTCTCCACAATGCGGAGCTGCTCCCGCAGGCGCTCCACCAGGCGGCTGCGGCGTCCTTCGGCCAACACGGTGGTGAGCAGGTCTGCACCCATCACACCGTGCAGATCGGCGGCGGGGGGCAGCCCCCAGAGCATCAGCAAGCGGGCTGATTCCAGCCGGGGCAGCTCCAGACGGTGCTCACCGGGTTGTACAGCCAGGGGAGGGCGGCGCGCGGGTTCCAGCACCGCCGGCAGGTCGGCCAGGGCGCTGCGCTCCAGGCGATCGCCCAGGGCAGCGGGTTCTACGGCTCCGCTGAGGGCCAGCACGCAGCGGTTGGCGCCATACAGACGCTGGTGAAAGCCGGCCATGGCCTCGGGCGTTTGGGCCAGCAGCAGCTCCCGCTGGCCCAGGATCGGTTCGCCGTAGGCGTGGCCAGGGCAGCCCAACCGCAGCAACTGCTGCAAGGCCATTTCATCGGGCTGGTCTTCGCTTTGGGCCAGCTCTTCGAGCACCACCTGGCGCTCCATCACAAAGGCGTCGTGGTCCAGCCGCGGGTGCAGCACCAGATCCAGCAGTAGATCCAGGGCGTCGGCAGCGGCCTCCGGTGGAATCAAGACGTGGTAATGAACGTCATCGAAGCCGGTGGCGGCATTGCTGTTGCCGCCCATCGCTTCGACGCGCAGGTCGAATTCCCCCGGCCCCAACCGCTCGCTGCCCTTGAACACCATGTGCTCGAGGAAGTGGGCCATGCCGCTCTCCCCGGGAGCCTCGAACACACTGCCGGCCCGGCACCAGAAGTCGAGGCAGACCAGGGGGGAGTCGGGCAGGGGCAGGTACACCACGCTGGCGCCGTTGGCTAGCGGGTGATCGCTGGGTGAGGCCAGACCGGGCAACAGGGTCTCGGACGGGGCCAGGGTCAAGGCTCAGATGCGTGGCAGGATCTGCATTCTGCTGGCTGCACCCCCTGCCGTGAGTTCTGCCCCCGCTTCTCCTCAGGCATCCGGCCAGGCTTCCGGTATCCACCCACTGGTCGACGCTCTGGCCGATCGGATGCGCCAGTGGTGGCAAACCCTCCCCGAGCTGGCTCCCCTGGCCGTGGATCCGGCGCTGGAGGCCATCAGCGGCAGTCTCGATGGCGATGCCCTGTTCATCCGCAACGAGCTGCGCCAGTGCCGAGGGTTGCGCAAATTGCACCTGGAAAGGGCGCGCCTCGGCGCGGGGCTGCAGATCCTGCATTGCGTGCTGTTCCCCGACCCCCGCTTCGATCTGCCGGTCTTTGGCGCCGACATCGTGGCGGGTCCAGCCGGGGTGTCGGCCGCGATCGTCGATCTCTCGCCGGTGCTGCCGGAGCTGCCTGTGGGCATTGCTGCTGCATTGGCCGCCCGCCCCCGCACCTCCTACAGCCAGGAGCGGGAGCTGCCTGGATGGGGATCGATCTTTTCGCCCTTTGTCCGTTTTGTGCGCCCCACCAGCCCCGAGGAGGAGACGGCTTTTGTCGATGAGGTGAGCAGCGTTCTGGCTGTGCTGGCGGATGCCATCGCCGTCGCCGAGCCTCAGGCCCCAGACCATCCGGCTACGGTTGAGCGCTGGCAGGGGCAGCTCCGGTATTGCAAGCATCAGAAACAAAACGACAAGACCCGCCGGGTGCTGGAGAAAGCCTTCAACCCCGCTTGGGCCGACCGCTACATCGAGGAACTGCTGTTCGACGATCCGCCGGCTCCGTGAAGCGGACCCTTCAGCGGGTGCCGCGGCTCTGGTGGCTGGCAGGTGCCGCTGTGGTGGTTGTGCTGGGGGGGCTGGCCGTCAGTCGCCAGCAACGGGCAACGCCCGTCCCCGCCACACCTGCCGCCCAGTCGCCCCGCCCACTTGAGGCCGTTGCCGCCCTGGGCCGGCTCGAACCCGACGGAGATGTGCGTCTGCTGGCCGCCCCGATGAGTGGCATTGGTGGCAGCCCTCGCATCACGCAGTTGCTGGTGGAGGAGGGCGACAGCGTGCAGAGCGGCCAACTCCTGGCCCGATTTGACACGGCACCCAGCCTGCTGGCCCAGCAGCGGTTGCTCGATGCCCGCATTCGCAACCTCGACACCCGCTTGCAGGTGCAGACCCGCGACATCGGCCGCTATCGCCAGCTGAGCCGCTCCGGTGCCATTCCCAGTGGTGAGCTCGACACGCGCGAAACCGACCTGCTCGAGCTGCAGGGGGCCCGCACCGAGGCCTGGGCTGAGCGGGAGAAGATCAGGGCGGAGTTGCTGCTCACCGAACTGCGGGCGCCCATCGCCGGCACGGTGTTGAAACTTCATGCCCGCGTGGGCGAGCGGCCAGCCGACAAAGGCGTGCTCGAACTCGGAGCCAGCGATCGGATGCAGGCGCTGGTGGAGGTCTACGAGAGCGACATCAACCGGGTGCGCCTGGGCCAGACCGTTTCCTTGATCAGCGAGAACGGCGGCTTTCAGGGCAACTTGAGCGGAGAGGTGATTCGGATCAGCCCCCAGGTGCGGCAGCGCTCGGTGCTCTCCACCGATCCCACCGGCGACGCCGACGCCCGCGTGGTGGAGGTGCGGGTGGCCCTCAACGCTGCCGACAGCCAGCGGGTTCGCGATCTCACCGGGCTGAAGGTGATCGCCCGGCTCGGCCGCTGATGCTCGGACGCCTCTGGCAGGGCCGGCGCATTCCCTTGGCCTGGTTGCTGCTGACGCGGCAGCCGGTGCGGTTGCTGGTGGCCCTGGCTGGGATCGCCTTTGCGGGCATTCTGATGTTCATGCAGCTGGGCTTTCGCGACGGGCTGTTCGATGCCAGCGTCACGATCCACCGGCTCTTTGACGCCGACCTGGTGCTGATCAGCCCGCGCTCCAGCAGCTCGGTGAGCATGGCCGGTTTTCCCAGGCGCCGGCTCGTGCAGGCCATGGCCGACCCCGCCGTGGAGGGGATCACGCCGGTGCACTGGAACCTGCTGCTCTGGCGCAACCCGGAAACCCGCGGCACCCGTTCGATCCTCACCCTCGGGTTTGAACCGGGTGATCCCCTGTTCACCGATCCCTCGCTGGCGCCCAAGGCCAAGCTGCTCCAAGACCGGGGCCGGGTGCTGTTTGATGAGCGCTCCCGGCCCGAGTTCGGTCCGGTGGCGGAGTGGTTTCGCAGCGGCCGCACGGTGGAAAGCGAAATCGGCGGCCAGCGGGTGCGGGTGGCGGGGCTCGTGGGTCTGGGCACCTCCTTTGGGGCCGACGGCAACCTGCTCACCAGCCACGAGACCTACCTGCAACTGCTGCCCAATACCCCTCCAGGCAGCATCGAAGTCGGACTGATCCGGCTGCGGCCTGGTTCTGATCCAGGAGCAGCGGTGGAGCGGCTGCAACGCCAGTTACCAGCCGATGTCACCGTGCTCACCAAGGAGGGCTTCATCGCCTTCGAGCAGAACTACTGGCGCACCAGCACCTCAATCGGCTTCATCTTCACGCTGGGCGCTGCGATGGGATTCGTGGTGGGCTGCGTGATCGTCTATCAGATCCTCTATTCCGACGTCAGTGATCACCTGCCGGAATACGCCACGTTGATGGCGATGGGCTATCGCCTGCCCAGCCTGCTGGGGGTGGTGGCCCGCGAGGGCCTGCTGCTCGCCACCTTCGGCTACCTGCCGGCCTATGCGGCCGGCCAGGGCCTCTACTGGTTGGTGCGCAATGCCACCCAGCTGCCGGTGACGATGAACACCACCCGGGCCTTGACCGTGTTCACCATGATCCTGGTGATGTGCATGGGCTCGGCTGCCCTGGCGATGCGCCGGCTCGCCGACGCCGATCCGGCGGAAATCTTCTGATGGGTCTGGATCGTCTGGAGAGTGGGCCTGCTGCGTCGGACGTGGTGGTGCAGGTCGCCGGGTTGAGCCACTGGTATGGCGCCGGCGCCATGCAGCGGCAGGTGTTGCAGTCGGTCGATCTCGCCATCGCACCCGGTGAGGTGGTGCTGCTCACGGGCCCATCCGGGTGCGGCAAAACCACCCTGCTCACCCTGGTGGGAGCCCTGCGCCAGGTGCAGCAGGGATCGGTGCGGGTGTTTGGCGAAGAGCTGCACGGCGCGGGACGAGCCTCACGCCAGCGTCTCCGTCGACGGATCGGCATGATTTTTCAGGGCCACAACCTGCTGCGTTGCCTGAGCGCCGAGCAGAACGTGCAAATGGGGGCCGACCTGCTGCCGGGATTGGGCTATCGGGCCCGCCGCGATCGTGCGCGCGAATGGTTGCGTGCGGTGGGGCTGGGGGATCACCTGGGCAAGCTTCCCCACGATCTCTCCGGCGGCCAAAAGCAGCGGGTGGCGATTGCCCGAGCGTTGGCCGCCCGGCCCCAGTTGCTGTTAGCCGACGAACCCACCGCGGCCCTCGATTCCCGCAGCGGACGCGAGGTGGTGGATCTGCTCAAAGGCCTGGCGCGGGAACAGGGCTGCGGTGTGTTGATGGTGACCCACGATCCCCGCATTCTCGATGTGGCCGACCGGCTGGTGCAGATGGAGGATGGCCAGCTCAGTCAGGGGGCCAGGCCCATTGAGTAGGGTGAGGATTCGCATCTCTCCCCGTTGCCGTACGCATGGCCAAGCGCAGGAATCTCAAGAAAGAAAAACAGGAGCGCAACCGCGCCTACGCGCGCAAGTTCAAGAAGCGCAAGCTGCGCAACGATGGCCGCGGTGAAGGGGCCGGCAACGGTGTGACCGGCACGGCCAACAACGGCGGCGCTGCTGACTGATCAGCGCTTAGTCGCGTTGCTGCGGGGATCCTGAGGGGTCCCCTTTTTGCTGTTCACGACCACTCGGCTCACGAGCACAAGATTTTCTGTCTTTCGGGGCACCGTCTTTCGGCTCAATCTCCCCCGGCGACTCGGATGTTCCTCAGCGTCGTCATCCCCACCTACAACCGTCTGCCGATCCTGCAGAAGTGCCTGCGGGCTCTGGAAGCTCAGGAGCTGGCGCCGCTGATCACCGGCTTTGAGGTGGTGGTGGTCGACGACGGCTCCACCGATGACACGGTGGCCTGGCTGCGCGGGCACGCGGCCGAATTGCCCCATGTGCGGCTGATCCAGCAGGAACACGGTGGTCCCGCTGAAGGGCGCAACCGGGGGGTGCAGCAGGCCCGGGGTGAGGTGATTGTTTTCATCGACAGCGACCTGGTGGTCACCCCCAGCTTTCTGCTCTGCCACGCTCAGGCCCTGGAGCAGCACTGGAAGAGGCGGGGCGATCGCCGCTGTTTCACCTATGGCGCGGTGATCAACACCGCCAACTTCGAGGCTCCCACCAGCGAGCCCCACAAGTTGCAGGACGTGTCGTTCGCCTATTTCGCCACCGGCAATGTGGCGATCGATCGCGCCGTGCTGGAGCAGGCCGGCCTGTTCGATACGCGCTTCCGCCTGTACGGCTGGGAGGATCTGGAGCTGGGGGAGCGGCTGCGGCAACTCGGGGTGGTCCTGGTCCGCTGCCCTGAGGCGGTGGGCTACCACTGGCATCCGGCCCTGCGGCTGGAGCAGATCCCCGACCTGATTCGTGTCGAGCGGGAGCGGGCCAAAATGGGCTTGGTGTTCTATTTGAAGCACCCCACCCGGCGCGTGCGGTTCATCATTCAGTACACCTGGTTGCACCGGCTGCTTTGGGAGCTGCTCACCCTGGGGGGCCTGCTCAATGAGCGCAGCCTGCGGCCCCTGCTGGCTTGGTTGATCCGCGGCGGACACCCCGGCTTGGCGATGGAGCTGCTGCGGCTGCCGCTGAACCGTCTGGGGGTACGAGCGCTGTATGCCGAAGCCCAGGCCCTTGCGGCCACAAGCCAGGCCTGCAGCCCTGTTTGATAGGGTGAATCTGTTCCATTCACCCCGCACACCTGCGTGTTTCGGGTGATCTGAGCGCTTAACCCCACCGGTCCCTTTGGCTGGCTGGGTTGCTCGAGATCCCTGGCAGGTGGAGGCAAACCCGAAACCCCCAACCAAACCATGGCTGTTGTCACACTCGCCGAAATGATGGAGGCGGGTGCCCACTTTGGGCACCAAACGCGCCGCTGGAATCCCAAGATGTCGCGCTACATCTATTGCGCGCGCAACGGCGTTCACATCATTGATCTCGTGCAGACCGCCGTCTGCATGAACAACGCCTACAAGTGGACCCGCAGTGCCGCACGCAGCGGCAAGCGCTTCCTCTTCGTGGGCACCAAGAAGCAGGCCTCCGAGGTGATCGCCCAGGAAGCCACCCGCTGTGGCGCCTCCTACGTGAACCAGCGCTGGCTGGGCGGCATGCTCACCAACTGGACCACGATGCGCGCCCGCATCGACCGGCTCAAGGATCTCGAGCGGATGGAGAGCTCCGGCGCCATCGCCATGCGTCCCAAGAAGGAAGCTGCGGTGCTGCGCCGGGAGCTGGAGCGCCTCCAGAAGTATCTCGGTGGCCTCAAGAACATGCGCCGCCTGCCCGATGTGGTGGTGCTGGTGGACCAGCGCCGTGAAACCAACGCCGTGCTCGAGGCCCGCAAGCTCGATATCCCCCTGGTGTCGATGCTGGACACCAACTGCGATCCCGACCTCTGCGACGTGCCCATCCCCTGCAACGACGACGCCGTGCGCTCGGTGCAACTGGTGCTCGGTCGCCTGGCGGACGCCATCAACGAAGGCCGCCATGGTGCCCAGGACCAGGGCCGTGACGACGAGGGCTGATTTTCCCGCTCCCCGTTCCCCTTTGAATTCCGTACCCCATACCCTCCATGGCTGAGATTTCGGCAAAGCTGGTTAAAGAACTGCGCGACAAGACCGGCGCAGGCATGATGGATTGCAAGAAGGCGCTGTCGGAGTGCGACGGCGACCCCACCAAGGCCACCGAGTGGCTGCGCCAGAAGGGCATCGCCACCGCCGAGAAAAAGGCCGGCCGCACTGCCGCTGAAGGTGCCATCGGCAGCTACATCCACACCGGTGCCCGCGTGGGCGTGCTGGTGGAGGTCAACTGCGAAACCGACTTCGTCGCCCGCGGCGAGGTGTTTCAGGAGCTGCTGCGCAACGTGGCCATGCAGATCGCTGCCTGCCCTGGCGTCGAGTACGTCAGCGTGGACCAGATCCCTGCCGAAGTGGCCGAGCGCGAGAAGTCCATCGAGATGGGACGGGACGACCTGGCCGGCAAGAAGGAAGAGATGAAGGTCAAGATCGTGGAAGGCCGCATCGGCAAGCGCCTTAAGGAGCTGGCCCTGCTGGACCAGCCCTTCATCAAGGACAGCGCCGTCACCGTGGCCGAGATGGTCAAGCAGGTGGCCGGCAAGGTGGGCGAAAACATCCAGGTGCGTCGCTTCACCCGCTTCACCCTCGGCGAAGGCATTGAGGTGGAGAAGGCTGATTTCGCCGCTGAAGTGGCGGCGATGACCCAGTCGGCCTGAGCGGCAATCCTGTGACGGTGCTGGAGGCTGCTCGCCAGCAGCTCACGGATCTGGAAACCCAGCTGACGGCCTCCAATCCGCAGCTCTACCGGCACCTGGCTCTTTATCTCCAGGTGCTCAGGGATGGCCTGCTGAACACTGTTCAGCAGGCCTGTTTTCATTTGGCGACGCAGGCCTATCCCGATCGCTACCTCGAGCTGGAGGATTCCCAGCGTCAGGTGTTGCATCGGCGTCTCCGCAGCCTGGTGCTGCGGGCCACAAGCCTGCTCACGGTGGAGCAGGTGACGCACCTGGCCTCCCAGATGGCGCGCGAACAGCACCGTCAGCGCAACCGTCAGCGCCACCAACGGCGCAGCCGCCTGCTGGAGGCCCTTGAGCAGGGCGGCACCAGCGAGTCTTTGGCCGAGGCGGACGAAGCAAACCAGCCGCCGCGCGGTTCGGTGCATCTCGGATTGGCCTTGCCGATCGGCGCTGATTTTCTTCCCACCTCCAGCTTTGCCCTGACAGCTGCGGGCCAATCACCTGCGCTTGAATCCAGCGAGGCCGATCCGGATCCGGGGGAGGACGCCGAGCAGGAGTCAGACATGCAGGCCATGGCCGAAGCCTTCAGTGAATGGCTGGAGCAGGCCCCGCCCCGGGCCCCCACCCCCTGGGATGGAGGCTCCATGCCGAGCGATCCGGCCCAGCTGATGGCCTGGATCGCCGGTTTTGAGCTGGCCCTCAGCCGCCGGCTGCGCAACCTTTCCCATGCCCTCAACGTGGAGCTGCTGCGGCTTGGGCTCAGCCGCACCCTGCTGCCGGTGAGCCTGTTGGATGCGGTGTTGGCTGGCCAACTGGACACGTTGGAGGCTCCGGCCAACCTGCTGCGGCTGCCCTTGCCATTTGGCCCCGATGCGGGGGCGGCGCGGGTGGAGGCCATGACGGTGCTGCTGCGCCCGGACGATCTCGAGCTGGCGCTTCCCAAACTGCGCACCTGTCGCACCCGGATTCAGCAACACAGGCAGGAGGTGCGCAGAATGGCCCAGCACTATCGCCGCATCCAGCGGCGCGTTCAGGCGCTTGAGGCGGAACAGCTGTGGCTGCAGGACATCAACCCAGCCCAGACTCCCCCGCAGCCCTCGACGTAGAGGCCTGGCTGCGCACCCTGCAGCAGGCGCTGCAAGTCGAGGCGGATCGGGGCTTCGTCGATCTCAAGGGCCGCCAGAGCCGCTTCAGTGCCTTTGTGATTCAGCAGCTGCAGGAGCGACCTGCCGATCTCCCGGACGAGCCACTGCAGAGGATCCTGGCGCTGCGGGCGGGGTTTGACACCTACAGCGAACTCTCACTGGCCCGGCGTCAGTCGCTGGTGCGTCAGTGCCGCGAGCGGTTGCATGCCTTGCGCCAGGCCCAGCGTCCGGTGTTGGCGGTGGCCCCTCCTCGGCTGCGGCTGGTGCCCAGTGGGTCGTCAGCGACGGCCAGTGCGCCCAGCCCTGGGGCGGCTGGCTTCACAGCCGACACACCCCTCTCGGAGGTCCGCGGTGTCGGCCCCAAAACTGCGGCACGGCTGGCCCAGCTGGGGCTCTGGGTGGTGCGCGACCTGGTGCACTATTACCCCCGCGACTACCTCGATTACGCCAACCTCGTGCGGATCAGCGGCCTGGAGCCGGGCCGTACAGCCACCATCGTCGCCACGGTGCGCCGCAGCCACGCCTTTGCCAGCCCGCGCAACCCCAATCTCTCGATCCTGGAATTGCATCTGGTCGACTGCACCGGGCGGATTCGGGTCAGCCGGTTCTTTGCCGGCCAGCGCTTCTCCAGCCCCGGCTGGTTGAAATCCCAACAACGGCTGTTTCCAGTGGGCGCCACGGTGGCGGTGAGTGGCCTGGTCAAAGAAACCCCCTACGGCCCGGCATTCCAGGACCCCTTGATGGAGGTGCTGGACTCGCCCCAGGCTCCGGTGCGATCCGAGACGATCGGTCGCCTGCTGCCGGTGTACGGGCTCACCGAAGGCCTGGGTGCCGACCGCTTGCGTCAGGTGGTGGAGGCGGTGCTGCCGGTGCTGCGCCGCTGGCCTGATCCCTTGCCCGAAGGCCTGCGCCGCAGCCACGGGCTGATCACCCGCTCCGAGGCGCTCACCCAGATCCACGCGCCGGCGAGCCAGGAGCAACTCCAGGCCAGCCGCCGCCGGTTGGTGTTCGATGAGTTTCTGCTGCTGCAACTGGGCCTGGCCCAGCGGCGGCGCCAGCTCAGCCAGCGCCCCGCCCCGCCCCTGGCGTTGCCCGCCGGGGGTGAGGGCCTGGTGCAACGCTTCCTGGCCATCCTGCCGTTTGCGCTCACGGGCGCCCAGGAGCGGGTGCTGGCGGAAATCCGCGCCGATCTGGTCCGTCCCCAGCCGATGGCTCGGCTGGTGCAGGGTGATGTGGGCAGCGGCAAAACCGTCGTGGCCCTCGCCTCTCTGCTCACTGCGATCGAAGCCGGCTGCCAGGGGGCGTTGATGGCACCCACCGAGGTGTTGGCGGAGCAGCACTACCGCAAGCTGGCGGAATGGCTGCCCCAGCTGCACGTCACCTCTGCCCTGCTCACCGGCTCCACGCCGGCCCCGAGGCGCCGGCAGCTGCTGCAGGACCTTGCCAATGGCCAGCTGCAGCTGCTGGTGGGCACCCACGCCCTGCTTGAAGACCCGGTGCAGTTTGATCGGCTGGGCCTGGTGGTGGTGGATGAGCAGCACCGCTTCGGGGTGCGCCAGCGCAACCGGCTGCTGGCCAAGGGCCTGCAACCCCACCTGCTGACGATGACGGCCACCCCGATCCCGCGCACCTTGGCCCTCTCGCTGCATGGCGATCTGGATGTCAGCCAGATCGATGCCCTACCCCCAGGCCGCCAGCCCATTCGCACCCACCTGCTCAAGGGCAGCCAGCGGCAGCAGGCCTATGCCCTGATCCGCGAGCAGGTGGCCCTGGGCCAGCGGGCCTACGTGGTGCTGCCCTTGGTGGAGGACTCGGAGAAACTCGAGCTGCGGTCCGCCGTGGAGGTGCACCGGCAACTCAGTGAAGAGGAATTTCCCGAGCTCAGTGTTGGACTGCTGCATGGACGCCTCAACAGCGCCGACAAGCAAGCCGCCATTGGCGCCTTTGCCTGTGGCGCTTCACAGGTGCTGGTGAGCACCACAGTGGTGGAGGTGGGCGTGGATGTGCCGGAAGCGAGCGTGATGGTGATCGAACATGCCGAGCGCTTCGGGTTGGCCCAGCTGCACCAGTTGCGTGGCCGGGTCGGACGGGGAGCTGCTGCGTCCCACTGCCTGTTGATCAACGACAGCAGCAACGTGCTGGCCCGCCAGCGGCTGGAGGTGCTGGTGCGCTCCAGTGACGGTTTCGAGATCGCCGAGATGGACCTGCGCCTGCGGGGCCCGGGACAGGTGCTCGGCACGCGCCAGAGTGGTTTGCCCGATCTGGCCTTGGCCAGCCTCACAGAAGACGGTGCGGTGCTCGAGGAGGCCCGCGACCTGGCCAGGCAGATCACGGCCACCGATCCCGATCTGCAGCAGCATCCGGGGCTGGCCCAGGCCCTGGCTGAGCAGCGCCGCCGGCAGATGGATCAAGCGGCTCGGCTCAACTGACCCCTTCTCCCCTTCCCTTCATGGCCCTGCGACCCTGGAGTCCGATTCCGATCGTGGAGGCCGGGGAGCCACTGGTGGCGTTGCCGCCGCAGCTGTGGCGGCTGCAGCCCCATCCCTACGTGAGTCTCGGGGCGCCCTATGGCGTCCAGGGGGATCCCTTCCGGTTGCGCAGGGGCGTGGTGGAGCGGCTGCTGCAGGCTGAGCAGGAGCTGCGGCACGCCCAGTTTCAGTGCCGCCTGGCAATTTTTGATGCCTGGCGCCCCCTCGCTGTGCAGCGCTTCATGGTGCGCCATGCCGTGGAGGAGGAGTGCGCCCGTGCTGGTGTGGATCCCGATCAGCCCTCGACCGCGCGCGACCGCGTGATCACCGAGGTGGGGCGCTTCTGGGCCCCGCCGAGCGACGATCCGGCCACACCGCCGCCCCACAGCACCGGAGCGGCTGTCGACCTCACCCTGGCCGATGGTTCGGGCGTGCCCCTGGCCATGGGGGGCGAGATCGATGCGATTGGCCCCGTATCGGAGCCGGCGTTCTACGCGGATGCCGCCCTGGCGGATCCCGGCGGGGATGCGGCCCTTTGGCATGGGCGTCGCCAGCTGTTGGCCCAGGTGATGGCCGGTGCTGGCTTCGCACAGCATCCCAACGAGTGGTGGCACTTCAGCTGGGGCGATCAACTCTGGGCCTGGCGCCGTGGCCAAGGGCAGGCCCGTTACGGGCGGATCGGCGAGGCGGCCAGCTCTTTGGCCAGCTGATCGGCCTGCTGGGGCGTCAACAGCTGTCGCTCGACGCAGCGCTTCAGACTGCGCTGGGTGATCTCCAGTTGCAGCTTCCGCAGGCGAGCGAGCACGGCCGGGCTCTGGTCGGCATAGGGCTGCAACTGCCGCTGAAACGCCGTTCGGATGGGCTCCACATCGCAGGTGGTGCGATCGGTGTCGTAGAGGGTGGGCCGGGAGGCCTACGGCTCCGGTTGGCGGCGCTGCTGGCTCCACGCCGGCGAAGCCAGCAGCGCTGAGCCCAGGACCATGGCTGCCAGGAGCCTGGTCACCCGACCCCTGCGCTGAGCCACTGCTGCACGGAGTCGCGGCCACTCTTGACCACGAAATCACCGAGGCTTCGCCGCCCACCGGCGCTCTGCCAGGCCTGCAGCAGGGGCTCAAGCGTGGCTTCCAGGGCCTCCAGCGGCATCTTCTCGAGATAGGGCTCCGCCAGGCGACTGAGGTTGGGGGTGCCACCCAGCCAGAGTTGGTATTGATCGATGCCGCTCCCCACCAGGCCGATCTCAGCCATGTAGGGGCGGGCGCAGCCATTGGGGCAGCCGGTGATGCGCACCAGCACCGATTTCGAGATGCCGAGGCGTTGCAGGAGTATCTCGAGCCGCTCGAGCACGTCCGGCAGGATGCGCTCGGCTTCTGTCACAGCCAGGCCGCAGAGGGGCAGGGCGGGGCAGGCCAGGGCATGGCGCGCCAGGGGGGCTGGGCTCTCGGGCGATTCAAAACCGAGAGCCGCCAGCTCATCGCGCACGCTGGAGCGCTGGGCCACGCCGATGTTGCAGAGCAGCAGGTCTTGGTTGGGGGTGAGGCGCACCTCGAGTTTGTAGGTGTCGATGATCCGGCGCAGGCCGCTCTTGACGGTGCCGGCGAGGCGGCCACACAGCACAGGCAGGCCGACAAACCACAAGCCACGGCTTTGGCGGTGCCAGCCGAGGTAATCCTCGAGCTTGGCCTTGGGCTCCAGCCGCATGCCCTTGATCGGATGGGTGAAGTAGTGGGCCTGCAGCTCCTGGCGGAACCAGGCAACACCACGGTCGTGGATCAGGTATTTCATGCGCGCATGGCGGCGCTGCTCCCGGTCGCCATGGTCGCGTTGCAGTGCCACGATCGACTGAATCAGATCGAGCACGTGTTCGGCGGCCACGTAGCCCAGGGGGTCGGCCGTGCGGGCGAAGGTTTCCTCCTTGTTGTGGGTGCGACCCATGCCACCGCCCACGTAGACGTTGCAGCCCTGGGGATGGCCCTGGGGATCGCAGAACAGAACCAGACCGATGTCCTGGGTGAGCAGGTCCACCGAGTTGTCGCCGGGCACGGTGACGGCCACCTTGAACTTGCGGGGCAGATAGGTGCCTCCATAGAGGGGTTCGGCGGCATCGCCGCTGAACACACCGCCTTCCTGCTGGCGGGCCTTCACCTTGGCGACGGCAGCGCTGGGCTTGATCCGGTAGCTGAGCTCACCATCCACCCAGAGGTCGAGGTAGGAGCCTTCGGCTGCCTGGGGGGCGAGCAGATCGGCGATCTCGTCGGCCAGTTGGCGTGCCGCTGGGTAGCCGCCCTTGTCAAACGGTGCCGCCGGGGCCATCACATTGCGGTTGATGTCACCGCAGGCGGCCAGGGTGGAACCGAGATGACGCACGATCGTGCCGATCACCTCCTTGAGGTTGTCCTTGCGGACGCCGTGCATCTGGAAGGCCTGGCGGGTGGTGGCCCGCAGGGTGCCATTCCCCAGCCGATCGGCGAGCTCGTCAATGGCGAGATACAGCGGCGCCGGCACCCGTCCACCCGGGTTGCGCAGCCGCAACATCATCTGCCAGTCCTTGTCCTGGCCTTTGACGCGATTCTCGCGATTGTCCTGCTGGTAACTGCCGTGAAACTTCAGGATCTGGACGGCGCTGTCCGTGAAATTCGGGGCGTCGTTGCCAAGTTCGGTCAGCAGCGGTTCCTTCAGGTGACCGCTACCGGCCTTCAGCTGTTCAAATTTTGAGGGGGCCTTGTCTGAAGAGGCCTTGGCATCGGAGCCGTGCATGGCTTGGGGCATCGGGTCCTGGCTCAAGGCTCGGCACGTGTCCGAAGTTAGCGAACAGCGTTCAATACAGTCGCGCTGTCTCGCCTGCCGCCCGTGTCGACCTTTTTGCTCGAAATCGGCACTGAGGAACTTCCCGCCGACTTTGCCCGGCTGGCCCTGCCCCAGCTGGAGCACCTGGTGCGGAAGGATCTCGACGGGTTGAGGCTTCGCTTTGATCAGATTCGTTGCACCAGTACGCCTCGCCGCCTGGTGATCACGGTGGCCGGGCTGCCGGAACGCCAGCCGGATCTGGAGGAAGATCGCAAGGGCCCCCCCAAAGCCCAGGCCTGGAGCGAAGGCAAGCCCACGGCAGCGGCTTTGGGGTTTGCCAAACGCTGTGGTGTGAGCGCTGAAGCACTGGAGATCCGCGACACCCCAAAAGGACCGTTTGTGTTTGCCCGCTGCCGCGAGGTCGGGCGACCCGCAGCGGAGGTGCTGGCGGGCCAGATTTCGCAATGGATCGATGCGCTGCAGGGGCGTCGCTTCATGCGCTGGGGCGAGGGGGACATCCGCTTCTCCAGGCCGGTGCGCTGGCTGGTGGCCCTGCTGGATGCCACTCCCCTGGCCGTGACCCTGCCTGGGAGCGACCCGCTGGTGGCTGCGGGCAACATCAGCCGGGGGCATCGCCTCCACACCGAGGCGGTGGTCATTCCCAATGCGGAGGGTTTCGTCGCCGCTTTGGCGGCTGCTGGCGTCACCGTGGATCGCGAGCAGCGTGGTGCCTTGATTCGCCAGGCTGTCAGCACGGCGGCGGCCGCCCACGCTGCCGATGCGGATCTCCCCGAAGAGCTGTTTGAGGAGCTGATCGACCTGGTCGAATCGCCATCGCTGCTGGAGGGCCAGTTCGATGCCCACTACCTGGCTCTGCCCGCCGAGGTGTTGAGCACCGTGATGCGGGCCCACCAGCGCTATGTGCCCCTCTATCGCCAGGGCCGCGCCAGCGATCCCCTGGCCCTCGATGCCCGCGACAGCCTGCTGCCGCGGTTTCTGTTCATCAGCAACGCCTTGCCCGAGGCAGCTGCCACCGTGGCCCGCGGCAATGAGCGGGTGCTGAAGGCGCGCCTGGCTGACGCTGAGTTTTTCGTGCAGGCCGACCGGGCCGTGGCCAGCGTCGATCGCCGTGATCAGCTCTCCCGCGTCACCTTCGCCGCAGGTCTTGGATCCCTGCGCGACCGCACCGAGCGTCTGGAGTGGTGCACCGACGTGCTGCTGGAGCAACTAAATCTTCCCGCCGGCTGTGGCGACCATGCCCGCCGTGCCGCCCATCTCTGCAAACACGATCTGGTCAGCCAGATGGTGGGGGAGTTCCCCGAGCTGCAGGGGGTGATGGGCGGCAAGTATCTGGTGGCGGAGGGGGAGCCCCGCGAGGTAGGCCTGGCCGTGTTGGAGCATTACCTGCCCCGGGGCGCCGGCGATGCCTTGCCGAGTTCCGCTGCGGGGGCGGTGGTGGCCCTGGCTGAGCGGCTGGAGTTGCTGCTCAGCATCTACGCCAAGGGGGAGCGGCCCACCGGCTCCTCCGATCCCTATGCCCTGCGGCGGGCCGCCCAGGGGCTGCTGCAGATCCTCTGGGATCGTGGCTGGCGGCTCGATCTGCTGGCGCTGCTGCACCGCTCCGCCCAACATTGGGCCCAGTTGCTACCCCACTGCAGCGTCGATGGGGAGGCCCTGGCCGCTGAGCTGGCCGAATTCCTGCGCCAACGGCTGCTGAGCCTGCTTGAGGAGGAGGGCTTCGATGGCGACCTGGTGCAGGCTGCAGCGGGCTCCTCGGTACCGCTGGCGCGGGTGCTCGGGGACCCGGAGGATGCTCGCCAGCGGGTGGCTCTGCTGGCGGAGCTGCGCCAGCGCGGTGAGCTGGCCGCCGTGCAGGCGGTCGTGACCCGCGCTGCCCGCCTGGCGGAGCAGGCAGATCTCGACACCACGGTGCTGAGCGCCGCAGGGGTGGTTCAACCGGCCCTGTTCGAGAAGGCGAGTGAAGCCGGCATGCTCGCGGTGCTGAATGAACTGGAGCCGATCGCCACGCGCTCATCCAGCGACCGCTACGCCCAGCTGGCCCGTGGCCTCTCAGCCGGGTCGGATGCCCTGGCGGCCTTCTTTGACGGGGATCAGAGCGTCATGGTGCTGGCCGATGATGCCGCCGTGCGCCAAAACCGCCTGAACCTGTTGGCAGTGCTGCGCAATCAGGCCGATGTGCTGGCCGATTTCAGCCGCATCAGCGGTTGAGGCTCAAGGGCAGCCATGAGGGGCGGGCTGTTGATGAGGGGCAGCCGGAAGGCCAGCCCCTCAGGTGAAAGCCCGTGGGTGCTACTGGCCAGCCAGAACAGGCTCCCGCTCAGGTTCCTGATCGGCCTTGGCACTGGAGGCCTGATCAGGCTTGCTGGCTTGGTTGCGCACTTTGATGCCACCCTTGATGGTGCTCACCGCCAGCATCGCGGTGACTTCAGCCTCATCCCGCACGGCACTATCGACAGGCTTGTAGCCCTGGGGCGCCAGAGCGTTGCCGCGAAGCACCGAACCCAAGGTGAGCAGGGTCAGCTTGAGCTGCTGCCAGGGGTTCATCATCACGACCCGCTTGTAGAGGTAGCTGTCGAACGTGAGGCGCTGCACGTCCTTGTCATCGCACATCTCCACGAAGGCTTCGCGGGCCGCATCGTTGCGGTAGAAGATGTTCTGCAGCAGCTCCAGCACCTTGTAGGTGGCGCCGTACTGGCGATCCCACTTCTTCAGGTACTTCTTGAGGTCGGCCTCGCTGGGCACCTTGGTGCCACCGGCGCTGGCCTCAACGATCTGCTCAGCGCACATCCGGCCGCTCTTGGCTGCGAAGTAGATGCCTTCGCCCGAGCTCTTGGTCACATAGCCGGCAGCATCACCCACCAGGGCCATGCGGCCCACCACCCGACGCGGACGGGGATGTTCAGGAATCGGGTGGGCTTCCACCTTGATCACTTCGCCATTGACCAGGCGCTTCTTGGCCCGCTCACGGATGCCTTCCTGCAGGCTTTTGATCAGGCCTTGGTTCTGTTGCATCGTGCCGGTGCCCACGGCCACGTGGTCGTACTTGGGGAAGACCCAGGCGTAGAAATCAGGTGAAACGTCGGTACCGACGTACATCTCGGCGAGGGTTTCGTAGTACTTCATCTCCTCGGGCGGCAGTTTGATCCGCTCCTGGAAGGCGATGGCCACGTTGTAGTCGCCGGCATCCATGGCCTTGGCCACGCGGCTGTTGGCGCCATCAGCGCCCACGATCAGATCCACTTCGAGGGTTTTGGTTTCGCCGGTGGCCTCACCCGCGGCGTAATCGGAGTAGGTGAGGGTGTACGGGCCCTGGCGGTTGACGCCGGTGTCGATCTTGGTGACCAGACCGTTCACCAGGTGCGCGCCCAGATCGGCGGCGCGGTCGCGCAGGAAGGCGTCCATCACTTCCCGCCGGCACATGCCGATGTACTCGTCAGCGTTATCGAGGTTGATGTCCACCTCCCGGTTGGAGGGGGAGATCATTTTCATGTTGCGAACCTTGCGGTCGATGATCGATTCCGGCAGGTCGAACTCGCTGACCATGCAAAGGGGAATCGCCCCGCCACAGGGCTTGGCATTGTCGAGCTTGCGCTCAAAGATCCAGGTTTCGATGCCGGCCTTGGCAAGCACTTCGGCCGCACACGAACCACTGGGGCCGCCACCCACCACTGCGACACGCAACATCGGAAAACCGCTCCGCCAGGAAGGATGTCGCTGGGAAGCTAACACTGCTGAGCGGCCTGTTGATGGCCAATCCGCACGCCCCGCCTAGGATCTTTACTGCTTCCGTTTCCAGGGCAGTTGTTTGGTGCCAGGCAGGGGGACCCGCGTGACCCGTCGCAATCCCCTTAGCCCCAAGCGGCAGCCCCCTGCCCTGGATGGGCTGTTCCAGGGTGGGCTGTCGCAGGCAGGGCAGTCCCAGCCAGACGGCCTGGACGACATTCCGGTTGCGCGCCGCACTGCGCGCCCGGGAATCCCCGCCAATCGCTGGCTCCTGCGGCTCACGGTGGCCAGCGGGTCGCTCCTGCTGGGCTTGGTTGTGCTGCTGCTGTGGCGGCCCCAGCCCCTGCAGCGTCTGTTGGCGCCGCCGCCGGTCAAGGGCCTGAATGCCCGCACGGGCCCCGATGGACGGCTGCTGGGCCATTTCCCCTACACGGAACTGGCTGCCTCCGACCGGGTGGCGGTGGCTCCAGGCTTGACGTTGCATCGTGACGCCGCCGCCGCCTTGCTGGCCATGCAGCGCGATGCGGCCAGCAGCGGGGTCGAGCTGGTGGTGCTCAGCGCCTTCCGCTCGATCACGCTGCAGCAGGATCTGTTTTTCGGGGTGAAATCCGAGCGAAATCAGAGTGCCCGCGAGCGGGCGATGGTCAGTGCACCTCCAGGCTTTTCCGAGCACAGCACCGGCTATGCGGTCGATCTGGGTGACGGTCGCGCTCCGGCCACCAACCTCTTGCCCGCCTTCGACCAAACCGAAGCGTTTGCCTGGCTCCAAGCCCATGCGGCCCGTTATCACTTCATCCTTTCCTTCCCCCGCGACAACGCCCAGGGGGTGAGCTACGAACCCTGGCACTGGCGCTTCGAAGGCAGCGCCGAGGCGCTCCAGGTGTTTGAGCCGGCCCAGCGGTTGGCCCGCTGATGGTGACCATTCCCGAACTTCTGGCACCGGCGGGCAACTGGGAGGCGCTGCGGGCCGCGGTGGCCAACGGTGCCGATGCCGTGTATTTCGGCGTGGAGGCGTTCAACGCCCGCATGCGCGCGGCCAACTTTCGCCTCAGCGAACTGGCGGAGGTGATGCACTGGCTGCACCAGCGCGGGGTCAAGGGGTTCCTCACCGTCAACGTGCTGGTGTTCAGCAACGAGTTGGACGAAGCCGCTGCGCTGGTGCAGGCGGCCGCAGCGGCGGGGGTGGATGCGCTGATCGTTCAGGACATCGGCCTGGCCCGCCTGGCCCAAGCCCTGGCGCCGCAATTGGCAATCCATGGATCGACTCAGATGTCGATCACCAGCGCTGCCGGGGTGGCCCAGGCTGCAGCGCTGGGGTGTGAGCGGGTGGTGCTCGCCCGCGAGCTGACCCTCACCGACCTGGGGCGTCTGCAGCACCAGCTTCAGCAGCGCCAGCTGACCATGCCGCTGGAGGTTTTCGTGCACGGTGCCCTGTGCGTGGCCTATTCGGGCCAATGCCTCACCAGCGAAGCCCTCGGCCAGCGCAGCGCCAATCGGGGTGAATGCGCCCAGGCCTGCCGCCTGCCCTATCAGCTGATCGTGGATGGCGAGGAGCGCGACCTGCACGACCAGCGCTATCTGCTGTCACCCCAGGATCTGGCGGCCTGGGAGCTGCTGCCCCAACTCCAGGCGATCGGCATTGCCAGCCTCAAAATCGAGGGGCGCCTGAAGGACGCCAGCTATGTGGCGGCCGTCACCGATGCCTACCGCCAGAACCTCGATCGGCTCGCGGCGGGCAGCGACCCAGGCGTCCTGAGCGCCGCGCAACGCCGCTCCCTGGAGCTGAGCTTCTCGCGGGGGCTGTCCACCGGCTGGTTGGCGGGCATCGACCACCGGGTCCTGGTGCATGGCCGTTGGAGCAAGAAGCGGGGGCCCCGGATTGGCGTGCTCGAGCAGTGGGATTCCAAAGGGGGGTGGTGGATCGTGGACACCCACGAGGCCCTCAAGCCCGGCGATGGGCTGGTGTTTGAAGCAGCTGGTGGCGATCCCCTGGAGGCCCCGGTAGAGGTGGGGGGCCGGGTGATGGCGGTGCAGCAGCGGCCAGGCCAGCGCCTGGCCATTCGGCTGGGCCCTGGCCGGCTCGACGGCCGTGGCTTCCGGCCCGGCAGCCCCTGCTGGCTCACCAGTGACCCCAGCCTGGAGCGCCATTGGCAGCGCCTCGCCAGCCAGACCGTGCCGGAGCGCAGCCGCCTGCTGCACCTCCAGGTGAGCGGTCAGGTGGGGCAATCCCTTCAGGTGCGGGTGCTCGCGGCGGCAGGCTTAGAGGCCGAGAGCACCAGCGCCCTGGTGCTGCGCTCGGCCTCAGCGCTGCAGCCCGCTACCGGCCAGCCCCTCAACAGGGAGCGGCTGGAGGCCCAGCTTGGCCGGCTTGGCGGCACCGGATGGACCTTGGAGGGCCTGGAACTCGCGCTCGACGGACATCTGTTTCTGCCCATGGCCCAGCTCAACCAGCTGCGGCGTGAGCTCGTGGATCAGCTGGCGGAGCTGGAGCGGAATCCCGGGCGTGCTGGATCGGGCGAGCCGTCTGAACCCTGTGCTGATCTCAAGGCTGTTCTGCAGCAGCTGGCTGCCGTCGAACCGGCCGAGATCACCGCGGCGGGTGTGGAGCAAGGCCCTGAGTTGATTGTGCTGGTTCGCACGCTGGAGCAGTTGCGAGCCCTGCGGGATCAACCGCTGGCGGCGGTGATCGCCGACCTGGAACAACCTTCTGAGCTGCGGGAGGCGGTGGCCATCGGGCGGGGCTGCTGGCCCCAGGGCATCTGGCTGGCGGGGCCGCGCATCACCCGACCGGATGAGCGCTGGACGCTCGAGCCGTTGCTGCGGGCTCGCCCCGATGGCTACCTGGTGCGCAATGCCGACCAGCTCGAAGCCCTCACCCCCCTGGCCCCCTGCAGCGGTGATTTTTCGCTGAACGTCGCCAATCCGCTCACGGCGGCTTGGTTCCTCGAGCATTGGGGTCTGCAGCGGATCACCGCCAGCTACGACCTGGATCTACCGCAGATGCTCGCCCTGCTCCAAGGCTGCCCGCCCGAGCGGGTGGAGGTGACGGTGCATCAGCACATGCCTCTGTTCCACATGGAGCACTGTCTGTTCTGTGCCTTCCTCTCCGAGGGCCACGACCACACCGATTGCGGTCGTCCCTGTGAACGCCACACCGTGGTGCTGCGGGATCGCAGCGGCAGCGAACATCCCCTGCTGGCCGACCTGGGCTGCCGCAACACGCTCTTCAACGGCAAGGCCCAAACTGCGGCTGAGGCCTTGCCCCAGCTGCAGCGCGCCGGTGTGCGGCACCTGCGGCTCGAGCTGCTGCAGGAATCGGCGACCCAGACCCGTCAGCGGGTCGAGCAATACGCCGCAGCGCTGCGCGGCGACATCAGCGGCCGCAGCCTCTGGCAGCAGGAGCAGCTCGACAGCCGCCTCGGTGTGACCCGCGGCAGCCTCAGAAGCGGCAAGGGCGTGGGATAGAGTTGCAGCCTGGCTTCGAGTCTTCGTAAACGTTCCGCATCCCGTTCCGTCTACATAAACTTCAAGTCAACGTACTTAAAACGTACGACCATCAAGTACTCAATAGGACCTTTATTTACATGAGCGGCGCACACACAGGCACGCCCATTCGCAACATTGCGATCATCGCCCACGTTGACCACGGCAAAACCACGCTGGTGGATGCCCTGCTCACCCAGTCGGGCATTTTCCGCGAAGGAGAGGCGGTTCCCACCTGTGTGATGGACTCCAACGATCTGGAACGTGAGCGCGGGATCACGATCCTGTCGAAGAACACCGCTGTTGATTACGACGGGATTCGCATCAACATCGTCGACACTCCTGGCCACGCCGACTTTGGCGGTGAGGTGGAGCGGGTGCTCGGCATGGTGGACGGCTGTCTGCTGATTGTGGACGCCAACGAGGGCCCGATGCCCCAGACCCGTTTCGTGCTCAAGAAGGCCCTGGAGAAGGGCCTGCGGCCGATCGTGTTCGTCAACAAGATCGACCGGGCCCGGGTCGACCCTGAGGTGGCGGTCGACAAGGTGCTTGATCTGTTCCTCGAGCTGGGCGCCGATGACGACCAGTGCGACTTCACGTACCTGTTCGGCAGCGGCATGGGTGGCTACGCCAAGCCGGACATGAAGACCGAGAGCGACACCATGAAGCCGCTCTTTGAAGCCATCCTGCGCCACGTTCCGCCGCCGGTTGGCGATGCCGAGAAGCCCCTGCAGCTGCAGGTGACCACCCTCGATTATTCCGATTTCCTCGGTCGGATCATGATCGGCCGAATCCACAACGGCACGATCAAGGCTGGCCAGCCCGCCGCGCTCATCCGCGACGACGGCAGCATCAAACGTGGCCGCATCAGCAAACTGCTCGGCTTCCAGGGGCTGCAGCGCGTCGAGATTGAAGAGGCACGCGCTGGCGACCTGGTGGCCGTGGCCGGCTTCGATGAGGTGAATATCGGCGAGACGATCGCCTGCCCGGATCACCCCGAGGCCCTGCCCCTGATCCGCGTGGATGAACCCACCCTGCAGATGACCTTCGTCATCAACGACTCTCCCTTCGCCGGCAAGGAAGGCAAGTTTGTGACCAGCCGCCAGGTGCGCGATCGCCTGCAGAAAGAGCTGCTCACCAACGTGGCGCTGCGGGTTGAAGACACCGATTCACCGGACCGCTGGGCCGTCAGCGGCCGCGGTGAATTGCACCTCGGCATCCTGATCGAAACGATGCGCCGCGAGGGCTATGAATTCCAGGTGTCCCAGCCCCAGGTGATCTTCCGCACCATCGATGGCACCCCGTCTGAGCCCTACGAAACCCTGGTGCTCGATGTGCCCGAAGAGGCGGTGGGCGCCTGCATCGAAAAGCTTGGCGTGCGCAAGGCTGAGATGCAGAACATGGAGAACACCAACGACGGTCGCACCCAGCTGGAGTTTGTGGTGCCCGCCCGCGGCCTGATCGGCTTCCGCGGCGAGTTCATCCGCGCCACCCGGGGTGAAGGCATCATGAGCCACTCCTTCCTTGATTACCGCCCGATGCAGGGCGACATGGACAACCGTCGCAACGGCGTGCTGATCGCCTTTGAGGAGGGCACCGCCACCTTCTATGCCCTCAAGGGCGCCGAAGACCGCGGCCAGTTCTTCATCACCCCCGGCACCAAGGTGTACAAGGGAATGATCGTGGGTGAGCACAACCGTCCGCCCGACCTCGAGCTCAACGTCTGCAAGGCCAAGCAGGTGACCAACATCCGCTCCGCCGGCGCCGAGGTGCTCGACACCCTGCAGGCCCCGATTCAGATGACCCTCGAGCGAGCCCTGGAGTACATCGGGCCTGACGAAATGCTCGAAGTCACCCCTGAATCGATCCGTCTGCGCAAACTGCCCTCCAAAAAGGCAGCCAAGCGCTGATCGGTGCCCCTCGACTGCGAAGAACAGTCGTTGATGGCTGATCCGCGTCTCGCGGAGGCCATCGCCCTGTTCAATGCCAGCGATTGGTACGCCTGCCACGATGGCTTCGAAGCCCTGTGGCATGAGACGGCGGGATCGATGCGGCCGGTGCTGCAGGGCATCTTGCAGATCGCCGTGGCAGAGCTCCACCACGAGCGTGGCAACCTCCGGGGGGCCACGATCCTCATGGGCGAAGGCCTGGGCAGGCTGCAGGGCGTTGCAGATGGGGCGCTTGGGCTGAACCTCACCGCCCTGCGGGAGTGCGCCAGCCAGCGCTTGCGGGCCCTGCAGGAGCAGCGTGCGCTGGAGGGACTCGAGTCGCCGAGATTGCTTGCAGCGCAAGCGCAGCACTGCTCTGTAGATTGATGCAACAGCCTCTTGGGCCCCAGCTGTTGCTCGTTTCCCCTCCGCGCCCCTGGACCCTCTCGGTGGTGGTCAGCCTGATGTCGTGCCTCTCCGCCGCGGCCGTGGCGGCATCCGCGGCAGCTGCCGATCTCCCGCCGAGCGCCCCTGGGGCCATCACGCCCACCAGCGGTCTGGTCACGATCGAGTCTGACCTGCAGAAAGCCGACAACACCACCGGCGTGGTCACCGCCACGGGCAACGTGCGCATCGTCTATCCGGATCAACGGGTTGTGGCCACCGCACGCCAGGCGCAGTACTTCAGCCGGGAAGGGCGGGTGGTGCTCAGCGGCGATGTCGATGTGGTTCAGGACACCGGTCACAGCATTCGGGCGGAGCGACTGGTTTACCTGGTGGAGCGGGAGCGGATCGTGGCTGAACCAGCTCCGGGCAACCAGGTGATCACCCGCTACCGACTCAATGCCACGCAGCCGCAGTCGGGTTCCCAGCCATGAGCCTGGAGTTGCTGGATGTGGTGCTGGCCATCAGCGGCCGCTTGTTGGTGAACCATGTGTCCCTGCAGCTCGAGCCCGGTGAGGTGGTGGGCCTGCTGGGCCCCAACGGCGCCGGCAAGACCACCACCTTCGGACTGGTCACGGGTCTGCTGCGTCCTGATTCCGGCCGGGTGTCGTTGGATGGCGTGGAGATCGAACACTTGCCGATGCCCCAACGGGCCCGGCTTGGCATCGGCTACCTCCCCCAGGAGCCGAGTGTGTTTCGTCAGTTGAGCGTGCGCGACAACCTCAGCCTCGCCTTGCAGGAAAGTGGCACCCCGGCTGAGCTACGCCGCGAGCGGCTTGAAGGCTTGATTGAGGATTTCCACCTCACGGCCTTTCAGCACCGCAAGGGCTACCAGCTCTCCGGGGGGGAACGCCGCCGCTGTGAGGTGGCCCGGGCCTTGGCGGTGGGGGTGGAGGGTCCGCGCTACCTCCTGCTCGATGAGCCCTTCGCTGGGGTCGACCCAATCGCCGTTTCAGATCTGCAGCAGTTGATCGACCAACTGCGGAGCCGGGGGATGGGTCTGTTGATCACCGACCACAACGTGCGCGAGACCCTGGCCATCACCGATCGGGCCTACATCCTCTCGGAAGGGTCCATCCTGGCCTCGGGTAGCTCCGAACAGGTTGGATCCGACCCCTTGGTGCGCCGTCATTATCTCGGCGAGTCATTCCGTCTATGAGCTGGACCCTCCGTTTCCGCCGCCAGCTGCTGCGTCCCTGGGGCCGGCTGCCCCTGATCGACCGTTGGCTGCTGGCTGAGTTGATCGGCCCGCTGGTTTTTGGCATCGCCGCCTTCACCGCTGTCTCGCTGTCGGTGGGTGCGGTGTTTGAACTGGTGCGGCGGGTGGCCGAATCCGGCCTGCCCCTCGACGTGGCGCTGCGGGTGCTGCTGCTGGAGCTGCCCTCGTTTCTGGTGCTCTCGTTCCCAATGGCCACCCTGATGGCCACCCTGCTCACCTACTCCAAGCTCTCGGGCAACAGTGAGCTAACCGCCCTGCGCAGCGTGGGGGTGGCGACCTGGCGGATGGTGATGCCGGCCGTGGCCGTCGCCCTGGTGATGACGCTGCTCACCTTCACCTTCAACGAGGCGATCGTGCCGCGCACCCTGATGGAGGCCAAAACTACCCTCAATCGCGCCATCGGACGGGCGGTAGCCGGTGAGCAGAAGGACAACGTGATGTTCTCGAAATACGGTGAGATCCAGGCTGCCGATGGCAGCAGCGAACGCGGGCTGACGCATTTTTTCTATGCCCAGCGCTTCAACAAAGGTGTGATGGAGCGGGTCACCCTGCTCGATCTGTCGCGGCGGGATCAACGGGTTCTGCTCAGTGCCGATCGGGCACGCTGGAGCGAGCCCGATGCCCAGTGGGAATTCCTGGACGGCCATGTGTTTGGCGTCACCGAGGGATCGAGCAGCTCCACAACGTCGGCGGATTTCGACCGCTACCTCTACCCACTCGGCAGTCAGCCCTTGCAGGTGGCCAAGCTGCCCAAGGATTCCAATTCCATGACCATCGGTCAGGCCCGGACCGCCGAACGGCTGCTGCGCGAGGCCAATGATCTCCAGGGAGCCCGCAAGCTGAGGGTGCGGATTCAGGAGAAATTCGCCTTCCCCGCCGTGTGTCTGGTCTTTGGATTGATGGGCAGCAGTCTGGGCGTGCGCCCCCACTCACGCCGGAGCCGCAGCCAGGGGTTCGGCCTCAGTGTCCTGCTGATCTTTGGCTACTACCTCGTGGCCTTTGTGTTCAGTTCCCTTGGGGTGAAGGGAATCCTCAGCCCGTATTTCTCAGCCTGGCTGCCCGTGGTGATAGGTCTGGGTGGCGGCATGTATCTGTTGCGCGAGGCCAGCCGCTGAGGTCGCCGGTAATTCGCCAAACTGGGCGCTGGTTTGTGCGATGCCCGTGCCTGCCCTGTTTAACGATCCGGTGCTTGGCCTGGGCCTGACGGCGTTTGCCCTGTTGCTGCTGGTCCTGCCCCTGGCCTTCTGGTCGTTGAGTGGTGACCGCAACAGTGGGCTGGTGCGGCTGCTGGTGGCGGCGGCCAATCTCTGCCTCACCGCCCAGCTGGTGCTGCGCTGGTGGGAGTCCGGCCACTTCCCGATCAGCAACCTCTATGAGTCGCTCTGCTTCCTGGCCTGGGGTTGCACCCTCACCCAGCTGCTGGTGGAACGCAGCTGGCCCTCACCGCTGGTGCCGGCAGCGGCCACCCCGATGGCCTTGGGTTGCGTCGCTTTCGCGAGCTTTGCCCTGCCCGATCGGCTGCAAGAAGCGTCCCCCCTCGTGCCTGCGCTGCGCTCCAGCTGGCTGGTGATGCACGTCAGCGTGATCATGCTGAGCTACGCCGCTTTGCTGGTTGGTTCGCTCTTGTCGCTGGCCGTGCTGTTTACGGATCGTCACAACACGTTGGAACTGCGCAGCAGCTCCATCGGCAGCGGTGGCTACCGCCAGGCCCAACTGGCCACGGCCACAGAAGGAGCGGGCCACGCTTCTCCTCCACTGCAGCTCAGCAGCGTGGCCATGCCCATCGCTGAGCAACTCGATTCGCTCAGCTACCGCACCATCACCGTGGGCTTCCTGTTGCTCTCGGTGGGTCTGGTCAGTGGGGCGGTGTGGGCCAACGAGGCCTGGGGTAGCTGGTGGAGCTGGGACCCCAAGGAAACCTGGGCCCTGATCTGCTGGCTCGTCTACGCCGCCTACCTGCACACCCGCTTGATCCGCGGCTGGCAGGGCCGCAAGCCAGCTCTAGTGGCAGCCGCAGGGTTGGTGGTGATTGTGGTCTGCTACATCGGCGTCAACCTGCTGGGCATCGGCCTGCACAGCTACGGCTGGTTCTTCGAGAGCTGAGCGGTTACGCGCAGCAGTCACCCTGCGGAAGGCCGCAACCCATGGCAGCAAACAGCCCCCCTCGATGAGGGGGGCACGGATTGGCAAGGGCTCTACCCAGCCCGGCCGCTCAGGCCGCCACAGCCACGGGGCGCTTGCTGTTGCGGATGCCGGTGATGGCTTCGGCGTAGTTGGGCTGGTTGAACACGCCCGATCCACTGACGATGGCGTTGGCGCCAGCCTCAATCACCTTCCAGGCATTTTCGGCCTTGATGCCGCCATCCACCTCAATCCAGGGATCCAGACCGCGCTGATCGCACAGGCGGCGCAGATCACGAATCTTTTGAACCTGGTTGTCAATGAAGCTCTGGCCGCCAAAACCAGGGTTGACGCTCATGATCAGCACGAGGTCGCACAGCTCGAGGCAGTACTCAAGAGTGTCGAGGGGAGTGCTGGGGTTGAGCACCGCACCGGCCAGCTTGCCCAGATCCTTGATTTGGGCGAGGTTGCGGTGCAGGTGGGGGCAGGCTTCGACCTGAACGGAAATGATGTCAGCCCCGGCTTTGGCGAAGTCGGCCACGTATTTCTCCGGCTCAACGATCATCAGGTGAACGTCGAGGGTTTTGGTGGTGACCGGACGCAGGGCTTCGACGATCAGCGGCCCAATGGTGATGTTGGGCACGAAACGGCCATCCATCACATCGATGTGGATCCAGTCGGCACCAGCCTGGTCGACGTCACGCACGTCATCGCCAAGTCGGGAGAAGTCGGCCGACAGAATCGACGGGGAGATCACCAGGGGCTTCGTGCTCATGCTGGGGTCACCGCAAGAAGAGTGAGGTAATCCTAAGGAGCGGCCGTTGGACGCCCTGTGGAAGGGGTGGCTGTCACTGATACAGTTGCAGCCGCTTCATCTCCGAAAGGCCTAGCGGCAGCAGGACTCTGACCCCGTGTCCAGCCAGGCCAATGCCATTCCCTGAAGCCCATTCCCCTGCCGGATCACCGTGGATCGCACCCTCATCCAGGAAATTCTTGAGGTCGTTGAGCAAGCCGCCATCGCCTCCGCCGAACTGACCGGCTTGGGCAAAAAAGATGAAGCCGACGCGGCGGCTGTCGAAGCCATGCGCAAGCGCATGGGCCAGATCCAGATGCAAGGACGCATCGTGATCGGAGAAGGTGAGCGCGACGAAGCTCCCATGCTCTACATCGGTGAAGAGGTCGGCAGTGGCACCGGTCCTGGTGTGGATTTCGCCGTGGATCCCTGCGAAGGCACCAACCTTTGCGCCAACAGCCAGCGCGGCTCGATGGCCGTTCTTGCGGCGTCCGACCGTGGTGGTCTGTTCAACGCACCCGACTTCTACATGAAGAAGCTGGCGGCTCCCCCGGCTGCCAAGGGCAAGGTGGACATCCGCAAGTCGGCCACCGAAAACATCAAGATCCTGAGTGAGTGCCTCGGCCTGGCCGCGAGCGAGCTCACCATCGTGGTGATGGATCGCGCCCGCCACAAAGACTTGATCGCCGAAATTCGTGCCACCGGCGCCCGTGTGCAGCCCATTTCTGACGGTGATGTGCAGGCCGCCATCGCCTGCGGTTTCGCTGGCACCGGCACCCACTGCCTGATGGGCATCGGCGCCGCCCCCGAAGGCGTGATCTCCGCCGCGGCCATGCGCGCCCTGGGCGGCCACTTCCAGGGTCAGCTGGTGTATGACCCCGCCATCGCCCAAACCTCCGAGTGGGCGGACTACACCAAGGAGGGCAACATCGCCCGGCTCAACGAGATGGGCATCACCGACGTCGACAAGATCTACGAGGCCGAGGAGCTGGCCTCCGGTGAGAACGTGGTGTTCGCGGGCAGTGGCATCACCGATGGTCTGCTGTTCCACGGTGTGAAGTTCGAGAAGGACTGCACCCGCACCAGCTCACTGGTGATCAGCACCCTGGACAACACCGCCCGTTTCACCAACACCATCCACATCAAGGATGGGGCGAAGAGCATCGCGCTCAGCTGACTCCCCCGCCGCACGAGCACCCGAGCCAGTCTCCATGCATATCGCCGTTGTCGGCCTCAGTCATCGCACGGCCCCAGTAGAGATCCGGGAGCGCCTCAGCATCCCGGAACAGAGCATGGAGGCTTCGCTTCAGCAGCTTCGGGCTGATGAGCAGGTGCTGGAGGCCTCGATCCTCAGCACCTGCAATCGCCTGGAGATCTACACCCTGCTTCGCCATCCGGATCAGGGCATTTCTGCGGTCGGATCCTTTCTCAGCACCATCTCCGGGTTGGCGGTCGAAGAGCTGTCACCCCACCTCTTCACCTACCACCACGAAGAGGCCATCGCTCACCTGCTCCGGGTTTCCGCTGGCCTCGACTCGCTGGTGCTTGGTGAGGGGCAGATCCTGTCCCAGGTGAAGAAGATGGTGCGCCTGGGCCAGGAGCACCGCTCCGTGGGACCAATTCTCAACCGCCTGCTCAATCAGGCGGTGAGCACCGGCAAGCGGGTTCGCACCGAAACCAATCTGGGCACGGGTGCTGTCTCCATCAGCTCAGCGGCTGTGGAGCTGGCCCAGCTGAAGGTGGGGCAGGGCCGCGGTTTAGACGATTTGGTGCCCCTGGATCAAGAGCAGGTTGCGGTGGTGGGTGCGGGCCGCATGGCCCGCCTGCTGCTGCAGCACCTGCAGGCCAAGGGCTGCCGTGGGTTGGTGTTGCTCAACCGCACCGTTAGCAAGGCTGAGCTGCTCGCCGCAGACTTTCCCGCCCTGCCGGTGCAGTGTCGTTCCCTCGACGACCTCGATCACTGCCTGAGCACATGTTCCCTGGTGTTCACCAGCACAGCCGCTGATACGCCGATCATCACGGCGGAGCGTCTGATTGCCCTCAACCGGCGCTCCAGCTTGATGTTGATTGACATCGGTGTGCCCCGCAACATCGCTGCAGACACGGCTGGACTGCCCGGCGTGCAGTCCTACGACGTGGACGACCTGCAGGAGGTGGTGAACCGCAACCAGGAAGCCCGTCGGGAGATGGCTGCTGAAGCCCAGGGGCTGCTGGAGGAGGAAGCCAGGCTGTTCCTTGAGTGGTGGGATGGTCTCGAAGCCGTGCCCGTGGTCAACCGGCTGCGCCGGCAGCTCGAAGATATCCGCGAACAGGAGCTGCAGAAGGCCCTCAGCCGCATGGGTCCAGACCTCTCTGCCCGCGAGCGAAAGGTGGTGGAGGCACTCAGCAAGGGCATCATCAACAAGATCCTGCACACCCCCGTCACCAATTTGCGGGCCCCCCAGCCCCGCCAGCAGCGCCACAGCGCCATGCAGATCCTTGAAGAGCTGTTTGAGCTCCATGAACAGTCCCCTGAGGGCTGAGAGCACTCCCCAGCTGCTCTGCAACAGTTCGTGCTGGCGATGATCCAAAAGGTCGCGCTGAGGCGGGCCGCTCCAGTACGGTCAGCGTCGTGAGACGCCGGCAGCAAAGGTTATGAAACGGGTACTGGCAATTATTTTGGGAGGCGGTGCCGGCACGCGCCTCTACCCGCTCACCAAAATGCGCGCCAAACCAGCCGTACCGCTGGCTGGAAAATACCGATTGATTGATATTCCGATCAGCAATTGCATCAATTCCGACATCAACAAAATCTATGTTTTAACGCAGTTCAATAGTGCTTCGCTGAATCGTCACCTGACGATGAGCTATGATCTTTCTGCTGGTTTCGGCCAGGGGTTTGTCGAGGTCTTGGCGGCCCAGCAAACCCCTGAAAGCCCAAGTTGGTTTGAAGGCACGGCTGATGCTGTGCGCAAATACCAGTGGCTGTTCCACGAGTGGGATGTGGATCACTACCTGATCCTTTCCGGTGACCAGCTCTACCGGATGGATTACAGCAGCTTTGTGCAGCATCACATCGACACCGGCGCCCAGCTGAGCGTGGGGGCCTTGCCTGTGGATCAGGCTCAGGCCGAAGGGTTTGGCTTGATGCGCACCACGGCTGATGGTCGGATCCAGGAGTTTCGTGAAAAACCCAAGGGGCAGGCCCTTGAGGACATGCGGGTTGACACCCAGGCCCTGGGCCTCTCCCCCGAGGAAGCGGCCAAGCGCCCCTACCTGGCCTCGATGGGCATCTATGTGTTCAGCCGGGAGACCCTCTTTGACCTGCTAACCAGCAATCCCTCCGCCACCGATTTCGGCAAGGAGATCATTCCGGCTTCCCTGGCCCGGGGTGACCGGCTCCAGAGCTACCTCTTCGACGACTATTGGGAAGACATCGGCACCATTGGCGCCTTCTATGAGGCGAATCTGGCCCTGACGGATCAACCCAACCCCGCCTTCTCCTTCTACGACGAGAAGTTTCCGATCTACACCCGTCCCCGCTATCTGCCGCCCAGCAAGATGCAGGACGCCCAGGTCACGGCTTCGATCATCGGAGAAGGATCCTTGCTTAAGGCCTGCAGCATTCACCACTGCGTTCTCGGCGTGCGCTCCCGAGTCGAGGATGAAGTGGTGCTCCAGGACACTTTGGTGATGGGTGCCGATTACTTCGAGTCTTCCGAGGAACGCTTGGAGTTGCGTGAGCGTGGTGGAATTCCACTGGGTGTGGGCAGGGGCACGACGGTGAAGCGTGCAATTCTCGATAAGAATGTCCGCATCGGCAACAACGTCACCATCGTCAACAAGGACAACGTTGAGGAAGCCGATCGGCCTGAGCTCAACTTCTATATCCGCAATGGCATCGTGGTCGTGGTCAAAAATGGCACCATCGCCGATGGCACGGTGATCTGAGCCTCAGCTCTGAAAGCCCTGGGCACTGGCCATGGTGAGGGGAGGCACCATCTCATGGGCAACGTCTCATGGGCAGCGCGCATGGGCGACTGCCGGCGCTCCGGGTTTAAAGCCAGGAGTTGCTGACACGTTGCCACCAAGTTGTGACGGTTGCACGGGATAGCAGAGCAGCCTCGCCACACTCATGGCGAATGGTTTCAATCTCAGCCATGGGTAAGGCACATTTCGGCCTGATTGGTCTTGGTGTGATGGGAGAAAATCTTGTGCTCAATGCGGAGCGCAACGGATACTCGTCCGTCGTTTACAACCGCACCTATGCCAAAACAGAGGAGTTCTTGGCTGGCCGTGGCGCCGGCAAGGACATCATCGGAGCTGCCACCCTTCAGGAGTTTGTGGCGAGCCTGGAGCGTCCCCGCCGGATCCTGATGATGGTCAAAGCCGGTCAACCGGTGGACGACACCATCGCATCCATCTCTCCCCTCCTGGAGGAGGGCGATCTGCTGATCGACGGTGGCAACTCCCTCTATGCCGATACGGAACGGCGGGTGGCGGAACTGGAGAGCAAGAGCTTTGGCTACATCGGCATGGGGGTGTCCGGCGGAGCCAAGGGAGCTCTCGAGGGGCCGAGCATGATGCCAGGGGGCACCAAGGCTGCCTACGACGCCATCGAGCCGTTGGTGCGCAAGATGGCAGCCCAGGTCAACGATGGCCCTTGCGTCACTTACATCGGCCCAGGTGGTGCAGGCCACTTCGTCAAAACGGTGCACAACGGCATCGAATACGGCATCGAGCAGATCCTGGCCGAGGCCTACGACCTGATGAAGCGGGTTGCCGGGATGAACGGCGATCAGATGGCTGATGTGCTCGCCGGTTGGAACGACACCGAAGAGCTGGCCTCCTTCCTAGTGGAGATCACCGAGGTGTGCCTGCGCACCAAAGACCCCGAGAACGGCGCCGATCTGGTGGAGGCCATTGTGGATGCCGCTGGCCAAAAGGGCACTGGCCTCTGGACCGTGGTGAGTGCCCTGGAGATGGGCGTACCCGTGCCCACCATCTATGCAGCCCTCAATGCCAGGGTGCTGAGTTCGCTGCGCTCCGAACGTCTCACGGCAGGAGCACTGTTGCCCGCACCCGCGCCCCATTCCTTTGCGCTCGGCACCCCCGACGACAGCATGGCACCCCTCCGGGATGCCTGCATCGCCGCCTGCATCGTCAGCTACGGCCAGGGTATGGCCCTGCTGCAGGAAGCCTCAAAGCTGCACAACTACAACCTCAACTTTTCGGCGATCGGTCAGATCTGGAAAGGGGGCTGCATCATTCGGGCTCGGCTGTTGCAACGCATTCAGAACGCCTATGGCGCCAACCCCGACCTGGCCAATCTGATACTCGACCCCTGGTTTGCCGAGCAGATCAACCGCCGCCTCCCTGGCCTGCGTCAGGTGGTGGCTGGAGCAGCCCTGGCGGGCATCCCTGTGCCCTGCCTGAGCAGCACCCTCGACTACATCGACAGCTACCGCAGTGGCCGCCTGCCCCAGAACCTGGTCCAGGCGATGCGCGACTGCTTCGGCTCCCACACCTACGAGCGGGTCGATAAGCCTGGCAGCTTCCACACCGAATGGCTCGACTGATGCAGTCACACCCCACCTGCTCCAGCAATCCCCCAACCCGCTATCGGCTGATCGTGGCCGAATCGGCCGAAGATCTGGCGCGGCAGACGGCCCAGGCGATCGCTTCGGCCTTGGATCTGGTGCTGGCCGATCAGGATCGGGCCCAGATCGCCCTGGCAGGCGGTGAGACCCCCCGCGCCACCTACAGGCAACTGGGCCAACAACATCTGCCCTGGGATCGGGTGGATGTCTTGCTGGGGGATGAGCGTTGGGTGAGCGGCAGCGACCCCTCCAGCAACGCCCGGATGCTGCGGGAAACCCTGATGGCGGAAGGACCCGGCAGCCACGCCTGTCTGCACCCGGTGCCCACCGAGCTCAGCAGTCCGCAGCAGGGTGCTGAGGCCTATGCCGCCCTGGTGCAGCAGCTGTGCGGCGGCTCCTCCCCGCCGGCCCTCGATCTGGTGTTGCTGGGGCTCGGTGACGATGGTCACACCGCCTCCCTGTTTCCAGGAACAGCCGCTCCAACCATCACGGATCGGGCCGTCACGCTGGGGGAGGGCAAGGGGCTCCCGCGCGTCACCCTCACCGCTCCGACGCTCTCCGCGGCTCGACGGGTGCTGTTTTTGGTCAGTGGCGCTGGCAAAGTGCAGGCCTTGCAGCGCCTGCTGGATCCCTTGGAATCAACCGAGCGCACCCCAGCCAAGCTCGTTCAACCCGCTGAGGAGGTGATGATCCTGGCCGATCGGGCCGCCGCCGCCGGGCTGCAACCATGATTCCGATCGCCACAGGCGACGGCTTCAGCGGCTGGCATGCTCTCAACGACACCGTGATGGGCGGCCGCAGCCAGGGAAGCTGCCGCATCGGCCCTACGGGCTTGGTGTTCGAGGGCACCCTGATCGCTGAGGGCGGTGGCTTCATCAGCTGCCGCTCGCCGCTGTTCTCGCCGCCACTGGATCTCTCCAGCTGCAGTGGCCTGGAGTTCGAGCTGGCAGGCGATGGACGCCGGTTCAAGTTGGCGGTGGCCTGTGCCGACGGCTTGGGGGGGCTCACCAACCTGATTCCAGGTGGCCTGCGTTGGGTGGTCGAATTCGGCACGGCCGACTCGGGAGTCACCGTGGTGCAGATTCCCTTTGCCGACCTGACAGCCTCCGTCCGCGCCAAGCCCGTGGGCCTGCCGGTGCGTTTTGATCCGAGCCGGATCACACGCCTGCAATTGCTCCATTCCCGCTTCGCCGATGATGGGGGGCTGAATGCAGGCTTTCGGGCCGGCCCGATCCACCTGGAACTCCACGCCATCCGTGGCTACCCCTGAGCTGGTCAACAGCAACCTGCAGCAGCTGGTGGCCGCCGCCGCCGACCTGTGCCGCAAACCGCTGCGGCACGCGGTGCTGCTCGTGGGTGAAGCGGAGAGCAGCGACGATTGTTGCCTGCGGCTGGAGGCACGCCATCCCGATGGCGCGCGTTGGCCCGATGGCGATCTGGAGCTGGAGATCTACCGCAGTGGTCGCGATCTCAATCTCACCTTGGCGTGGTGTCAGGGGCCTGATCGGCCGCTGCTCTGGCAAGGCAGCCATCCGGTGTGGATGGAGGCTGAATCCGGTCTGCGCTGCGAGCGGCCCGAAGATGGTGCGCCACTGGAGGCCCTGGCTCGGCGGCTCAGGGCCCTGTTGATTCCTCTCGACTAAGCGTTCAGGGCTGGTCGGTAACAGCCCCAAGGCTGCTCGAGCTCACCTGACGGGCGTACTTGCCCAGCACTCCGGTTTTGTAACGGGGCTCGGGCTTGGTCCAGGCGGCGCGGCGCCGGGAGATCTCGTCGGCCGGCACATTCAGCTGGATCAGCAGCCGGTTGGCATCCACGGTGATGCTGTCGCCCTCGTGCACCAGGCCGATGGTGCCGCCCACGGCGGCCTCGGGTGCCACGTGACCCACCACCAGGCCAAAGGAGCCGCCCGAGAAGCGACCGTCGGTGATCAAGGCCACCGAATCCAGCATCCCCTGGCCCACGATTGCGGCGGTCGGGCTGAGCATCTCGCGCATGCCGGGCCCGCCAACGGGCCCCTCCTGGCGCACCACCACCACATCACCGGGTTGGATCTGCTTGTCGAGGATGGCGGCCAGGCAGGTTTCCTCGCTCTCAAACACCCGGGCAGGGCCCGTAATCGCCGGATTCTTGACGCCGCTGATCTTGGCCACAGCACCTTCTTCGGCAAGGTTGCCCTTGAGAATCGCCAGGTGGCCCTTGGCATAGAGCGGATTGCTGAGGGGGCGAATCACGTCCTGGCCTGATGGGGGCTCGGAGGGAACCTCCGCGAGCACCTCCCTGAGGGTCTTGCCCTCGATGGTCTTGCAGTCGCCGTGGAGAAGCCCCGCATCCAGCAGCAGCTTCATCACTTGAGGGATGCCGCCGGCGTGATGCAAATCGACGGTGACGTAGCGGCCGCTGGGCTTGAGGTCGCAGATCACCGGCACCCGCTGGCGAATCATTTCGAAGTCGTCGATCGTGAGACCCACCCCGGCCGTGCGGGCCACGGCCAGCAGGTGCAGCACCGAGTTGGTGGAGCCACCCACCGCCATGATCACGCTGATGGCGTTCTCAAAGGCTTCGCGAGTGAGTAGATCACGGGGGCAGATGTTGGCTTTGATCGCTTCAGCCAGCACCTCGGCACTGCGGGCGGCGCTATCGGCCTTCTCGGGATCCTCGGCCGCCATGGTGGAGCTGTAGGGCAGGCTCAGACCCAGCACCTCAAAAGCGGCGCTCATCGTGTTGGCGGTAAACATGCCGCCGCAGCTCCCGGCGCCCGGACAGGCGTTCTTCTCGATCGCCGTGAGCTCCTGCTCATCAATGCGGCCGCCGCTGTATTGCCCGACAGCCTCAAAGGCACTGACCACGGTGAGGTCACAGGCGCCGAGTTTGCCAGGCTTGATCGTGCCGCCATACACAAAAATGGCGGGGATGTTCATGCGAGCCATAGCCAACATGGCGCCGGGCATGTTCTTGTCACAGCCACCGATCGCTAGCAGGGCATCCATGCTCTGGCCGTTGCAGGCTGTCTCAATCGAATCGGCGATCACCTCCCGGCTCACAAGGGAATACTTCATCCCCTCGGTGCCCATCGAAATGCCGTCGCTCACCGTGATGGTGCCGAACAGTTGGGGCATGGCACCGGCCGCGTGGGCCGCCGTTTCCGCCCTCTGGGCCAGTTCGTTGAGCCCAAGGTTGCAGGGCGTGATCGTGCTGTAGCCATTGGCAATGCCGATGATCGGCTTGCTGAAATCGCTGTCACCGAAGCCCACAGCCCGCAACATGGCGCGGTTGGGTGAGCGCTGGATCCCCTGGGTGATCGCGGCGGAGCGAAGCATGGGCGGCTGCGGTGTCTCTAACGGAAAACCTACCCACCGGCCCTTAGGAGCCCGTGGCCTCAGCCCTGGGTGCTCATGGATTCCAGCTGACGGCGCACGTCGTCGATCGCCTGGTTGAGCTCGTGCACGCGATCGTGCAGGTCGCGCTCATGCAGCTCGCTCGGGGTGCCGGTGCCAACGTCGGCCGGCACAGGGGTCCGCAGGGTTGAGAGGCGCAGGGACCGTGGCTGGCGAGGCTGCTGGCGGCGCCGTTCCGCTTCCGACAGCAACCACCACGCCAAGCCAGCGGCACCGATGACGGCCCCGGCCATGACGCTGAGGGCCGATCCGCCACCCCCTTGGCTGGAACAGCCGTTGCGATCGCCCATTGCTGCACGTTGCTCTGGCCCCAGCCTAGGCATGGGCTGCACCGGTTTCCATCATGGGGTCGCTACCACCGTGCCGCCAAAGAGGCGCTCGGCCACCGGGCCGATGCCGGGCACAATTTGGCCCGGTTCATTGAGGTCGGGATCAATCCCAGCGGTGTACAGGGTGAGGGCACCATGGCGTTCTCCCACCGCCTTGAGACCGGGGCCCGACGCCAGGGCCGTCACCACCCGCAGCCGATCTCCGCTAACGCCGCGGCTGGCCAGTTGATCGAGCAGCTGGATCAGTGCTGTCCCGTCAGCCAGCTCAGCCGTGAACACCAGCACCCCACAACGGGAATCAATCGGGCCATCCAAGCCGGTTAGGACCCCGCCGTGCTCCCACACGTGCCGCACTTGGGCCGCGGGAATCACGGTTTGGGCGCCCTGCCAGAGGCCGAGGCCCGCCGTGAGCTGGGGCAGGGCCAGCAAGGGAATCGCCGGATCAACCAGATCGGCCTCGCAAGGGCCTAAGGGGGTATCGAGCACCAGGCGCCGGTGGGGCAACCAATCGCGCAGCGCTTCATAGGTGAGCCATCGCCCCAGCTCGGTGGTGGCCGTGGCGTAGAGGGCAGCAGGGGTGTGGCGATCCCGCAACACGCCCAGCCAGTGGGCGATCAGGGGGTGGGGCGGGACTACAACCCGCAAGGCCATCGCCATGGTTGACATAACTTGATGTCCCACCGTAAGTGCGCGCCCATGGGCTCCCATTCCTCCAGACCCATGCGCCGTTGGTCCCGCTGGGTCGTGGGATCGCTGATCCTGGCGCTGGTTTGGAGCCTGGGGGTGGCGCCGGCCTCAGCCATTACGGCTCCGGAGCTGCGCAGCCAGCGCTCACTTCAGGATCTCCAGCCCGACATGCACGGCCGCAACCTGCAGCAGCAGGAATTTCTCAAAGCATCGCTGGTGGGTTTTGATCTGAGCGCGACAGATCTGCGGGGGGCTGTGTTCAACAGCAGCGACCTGCAGGGCGCCGATCTGCGGGAGGCCAACCTGGAGGACGCAGTGGCCTTCTCCAGCCACTTCGAAGATGCGGACCTGCGCGGGGCTCTGTTGCGCAACGCCATGCTGATGCAGAGCCACTTCAAGGGCGCCAGCATTGAAGGGGCCGACTTCACCGATGCGGTGCTGGATCTGCCGGAACAGAAGGCCCTGTGCAAACGCGCCGCAGGGGTCAACCCGGTAACGGGGGTGGCGACCCGGGACAGCCTGGCGTGTCGGTAGGGCTTCAGGCGGATACCATGAGCGCTCCGGTTCCGGTGGGGAACAGCCACCGGAGGTAAGGGGGAAAGTCCGGTGCAAATCCGGCGCTGTCCCGCAGCTGTGAAGGCGCGTTATCCGACGATTCGATCCCTTCGCCGGGTTCGCTTCGACGGTGCCGCCCAGTCAGAACGCCCGCCGGAGTTGATTGACCTACGGCGCGGACCGGCCCCATGACACCTCTGGATTTGCATCGTTCCGGCTCACCCCAGGCCAAACAGGCCTTAGGACTGGGCCTGCTGGCATCCCTTCTCCTCATCCCGGTCTGCAGCGCAGCTCCGGCATTGGCTCACCACGTCGCTGATCTCAGCGCGATGCGGCCGACTGTGTTGAACGGGATCTTGAGCGGTCTGGCCCACCCGGTGTTGGGGCCAGACCACCTGCTATTCCTGCTCGCGCTCTCCCTGGTGGGTCTGCAGCGCCGCCTGCGCTGGGCCCTGGCCCTGCTGGTGGTGGGTCTGCTGGGCAGTGCCTCCGGTCTCCTCTGGCCTGGCTTGCCCGGGGCCGAGATCCTCGTCGCCATCACCCTTGTGGTGGAGGCTTTGGTGCTGCTGCGTCGCCTGCCAGCCCTAACGCTCTTGCCGGCGATGGCCTTGCACGGCTATGTGCTGAGCGGTCCGGTGTTCGGCTGGAGCACCATGCCGCTCACGGCCTACGGCTTGGGACTGCTGCTCTCCCAGGCATCCCTGTTGGTGATGTCCTTGGTGGTGCTGCGGCCTGCCGTGTCTCGCCTCTCCCCCACCACCCTGCGCTGGCTGGCCTTGGCCCTGATCGCCTGCGGCGGCACCTGGGCCTTGGCTGGGCTGGCGGCCTGAGATGGCCAACCCAAGCGGACGGGTGCCGGTCACCGTGGTGACCGGATTTCTGGGTGCCGGAAAAACCACGCTGCTGCGGCATTTGTTGCTGCACAGCGGCCAAAAGCTGGCGGTGCTTGTCAACGAATTTGGCGAGGTAGGCATCGATGGGGCCCTGCTGCGCAGCTGTGGCTTCTGCCCCGACGACGACGTGGACAGCCGGCTGGTCGAGCTGGCCAATGGTTGCCTCTGCTGCACCGTGCAGGACGACTTTCTTCCGACCATGGAGCGCCTGCTGGAACGGGCAGACAACCTCGATGGAATCGTGGTTGAGACCAGTGGTCTGGCCCTGCCCGAGCCCTTGATTGCCGCCCTGCACTGGCCCGAGATCCGCACCCGGATCCGGCTGCATGGGGTGGTGGCCATGGTGGATGGTGAGGCGTTGGCCGCCGGCAGCGTGGTGGCCGATCCTGCGGCCCTCGAAGCGCAGCGCCTGGCCGATCCCAGCCTCGACCATGCCTCAGCCATTGATGAGTTGTTTGCGGAGCAACTGGAGGCGGCCGATCTGGTGCTGATGAGCCGCGCCGATTGCCTTGGTCCAGACGCCATGCAGGCCGTGCACCAGCGCCTCAAGCCCCTGCTACGGGCAGGGGCCGTTGTGCTCCCGGTTGCCCGCGGGAACGTCGACCCTGAGCTCGTTCTTGGCCTGGAACGCCGCACCAGCAACGATCGCTCCCAGGATCCCGAAGGGCACCATCACGATCACGAGCACCACGACCACAGCCATGTAGCGGTCGAAGCGCTGGCCCTGGAGCTTCCTGGCGCGATTGGGCGTCAGGCTTTGGAGCAACAGCTCGCGCACCTGCTGCGCCAAAGCGCAGTGATCCGCCTCAAGGGCCGGCTTTGGCTGCCGGGTAAGGCCCGTCCCCTGCAGATTCAGGCCGTGGGCCCCCGCCTGGAGTGCTGGTTTGAGCCGGGGGGCGCTGCCCCAACCGACGCCGACACCCCGAGCCCTGGGCTCGAGCTGGTGGTACTCGGATTTCAACTGGATCAGGGGGCGATCGAAGCCTCCCTGCAGCAGGCCAAACAGCTCTATATCAAGGCTGTTGCGTGAGACCAGGGCCGCCTAGTCGAGTGGAATGTCCCCCTGGGCGCAGACGCCGTTCCAGCAGAGCGCGGGGCCGGCAATCCAGGAGGTTTCCACGGGGATCCAGCCTTCGCCAGTCGATCCACGGGGGACCCCGCGTTGCGGGCTCTGCATGCGCACCGTGCCCG
>VGQC01000002.1 GCA_016882385.1 Cyanobacteria bacterium M_DeepCast_100m_m1_067
GCTCTGGCTCTGGCTGGGGTTCCGGTTCGCGTTTTGGTTCGGGTGTTGGCTCGGGCGCAGCCTCAAGTGCGGGCTCAGGTTCGGCTGCGGGTTGGGGTTCCGCTGGGGGTGGGGGCGCGTTGCCCAGCAGTTGGGCCAGTGCGTCGTCGCTGAGTCGGCCCCGCTGCCAGATCGGCCCGGGGCCGGCAGCATCCAGCACCACTTCGGACACCACCGTGTTGAACGGAGGGTTGAGGGGCTCGCCTCGCCCATCCACCAGCTCCAGCAGCACGCTGTTGCTGCCGGTTTGCCATCCCTTCAGCCAGAGGGGCGCGTTTTGATCCGCCAAAAAGCTGTCACCGTTCACGGTCACCCGCAGACGCCAGCTGCCGTCGTTGTCGCGCAGGCCCTGGAGGGGAGCATCCAGCAGCAGCCAGTCGAGTAGCACCGGTTGCCGGCCCGCTAGGTCCCCCGGACTCACTGGGATCAACTGGGGGCTTCCTGCTTGGGGAATCGCCAGGGGATTGGCAGCCACCCGGTGCACCCGGATTTGGTCCCAGGCCCCTGGGCTTTTCACCGCTTCTCCCCAGGGCCGGGCCGCATAGGCGGTGATGCGGTGGCTGCCAGGGGTAAGGGCGGGCAGGTCGATCTGGAGGTTGGCCGGGCTGGCGGTCGCAGTAGGCCGGGACACGCGTACGGGCGCCTGGTCATCAACTTGAACCACCACATGGGGCCCGAACCCCAGGGCGCCGGCATCAACCAGGGGCCAATCGCGCACCTGCAGGCGCAGGGACACGGGGCCATTGGGCAGGTTGGCGCCATCCTGCGGCGCCAGGATCGTCACCTGGGGGTTGTGCCCGCTCAGCGCTGACTGGAGCTGCTGCACGGCGAGGGGCGGGGCTACTTCCTGCAAGCGGCCACTGGGGCCCTGGGGGCTCAGAAGGGGCGCTGGCGCCTCGCGCAAACGGGCGCTGGGGAGACGGTTGCAACCTGCGGGTAGCAGCATCAAAACCACCAGCAGGCCGGTCATCAGGGGCTGCCACCAGGGGATGGGCCGCCCGGGGGAGGGCGATCGGACCTGGCGCTCCCCTGCTGGTTGGGGACGGGCTGGATCGGTTGCGCTGCCTGCGCCCACGCTGGGTTGCTCAGCTGTTTCTGCGGGCATTCTGCTGGACCTGGGCCAGCCTGGAAATCCGGAGACTGTTTCAGGTGGAATTTTGGGAATTAAGTAATAACGATTGGGCTAAAAGAAGGCCAATGTCGATGATTCTTTCTGTTCTGTAAAGCCCAGTGCTGGCCTGGGAAGCGCCGGGATTGAACCTTTGTAACTGCAACCCAAAACCCCTCGGAAACGGCCCCTATACTTCCGCCAGCGGTCCCCTATTTGGGGCCCCAAGCTCCAGTTGTGGCAAGCGGTTTCGCGGTTTCGCGATCCCTCTTCCTGGCTGGTGCCCATGACGGCGAAAGTCGCCATGGGGCCCAACGGCAGTCCTTCGGGTCTGCCGCAGGGGTGGACCCACCACCTCGATCCCGTCCCTCGAGGAACGTCTCGATGACCATCAGCCCACCAGAGCGTGGGGAAAAGGCGAAGGCCATGGTCGACCGGAACCCCGTTCCGGCCACCTTCGAACTGTTCGGCAAGCCCGGCCATTTCGATCGCAGCCTTGCCAAGGGTCCCAAAACCACCACCTGGGTTTGGAACCTCCACGCCAATGCTCACGACTTCGACAGCCACACGAGTGACCTCGAAGAGGTCTCTCGCAAGATCTTTTCGGCTCACTTCGGCCATCTGGCCGTCATCTTCATCTGGCTGAGCGGCGCCTTCTTCCATGGAGCGCGCTTCTCCAACTACACCGGTTGGTTGACCGACCCCCTGCACGTCAAGCCTTCGGCGCAGGTGGTTTGGCCGATCTTTGGCCAGGAAATTCTCAATGGCGATGTGGGTGCCGGCTTCCACGGCATTCAGATCACCTCCGGTCTCTTCCATGTGTGGAGGGCCTGGGGCATCACCAACGAAACCCAGCTGCTGGCCCTGGCCATCGGCGCTCTGGTGATGGCCGGCCTGATGCTCAATGCGGGCGTCTTCCACTACCACAAGGCAGCCCCCAAGCTCGAGTGGTTCCAGAACGTTGAGTCGATGCTCAACCACCATCTGGCCGGTCTGCTTGGTCTCGGCTCCCTGTCCTGGACAGGACACCTCCTCCATGTGTCCCTGCCCACCAATGCGCTGATGGAGGCCATCGATGCCGGCAAGCCGCTGGCACTCAATGGCAAGACCATCGCCACCTATGCCGACATCCCCCTGCCCCACGAGTTCCTGAATCAGGACGTGATTGCCCAGCTGTTCCCCGGTTTCGGGGCGGGCGTCTCAGCCTTTTTCACGGGCAACTGGGCGGCCTACAGCGATTTCCTCACCTTCAAGGGTGGTCTGAATCCTGTGACCGGCAGCCTGTGGATGACCGATATCGCCCATCACCATCTGGCGATCGCGGTGTTGTTCATCGTGGCTGGCCACATGTACCGCACCAACTGGGGTATCGGCCACAGCATCAAGGAGATCCTCGAGGGTCAAAAGGGTGATCCCCTGCTGTTCCCCGCTCCCAATGGTCATGACGGACTCTTCGAGTTCATGACCACCAGCTGGCACGCCCAGCTGGCTGTGAACCTGGCCCTGCTGGGGTCGCTGACCATCATCGTGGCTCAGCACATGTATGCGATGCCCCCGTATCCCTACATCGGCATCGACTACCCGACCCAGCTGTCGATCTTCACCCACCACACCTGGATTGGTGGCTTCCTGATCGTCGGTGCTGGCGCCCACGCCGCCATCGCGATGATTCGCGACTACGACCCTGCCAAGCACGTGGACAACGTGCTCGACCGGGTGCTGAAAGCCCGTGATGCCCTGATCAGCCACCTCAACTGGGTGTGCATCTGGCTCGGCTTCCACAGCTTCGGCCTCTACATCCACAACGACACCATGCGTGCCCTGGGTCGTCCCCAGGACATGTTCAGCGACTCCGCCATTGCCCTGAAGCCTGTCTTCGCGCAGTGGATCCAGGGTCTGCACGCCGCCGCTGCCGGCAGCACCGCTCCCAACGCCCTGGCGGGGGTGAGCGAAGTGTTCAACGGCACTGTGGTGGCTGTGGGTGGCAAGGTGGCCGCCGGTCCGATCCCCCTGGGAACGGCCGACTTCATGGTTCACCACATCCACGCCTTCACGATCCACGTGACGGTGCTGATCCTGCTGAAGGGTGTGCTGTATGCGCGCAGCTCCCGCCTCGTCCCCGACAAGGCGAATCTGGGCTTCCGCTTCCCCTGCGACGGCCCCGGCCGTGGCGGCACCTGCCAAGTGTCGGCTTGGGACCACGTGTTCCTCGGCCTGTTCTGGATGTACAACTCCCTGTCGATCGTCATCTTCCACTTCTCCTGGAAGATGCAGAGCGACGTGTGGGGCACCGTCAACGCTGACGGCAGCGTCCAGCACATCACCAATGGCAACTTCGCCCAAAGCGCCATCACCATTAATGGTTGGCTGCGGGACTTCCTCTGGGCCCAGGCCGCACAGGTGATCAACAGCTACGGCTCGAGCTCCAGTGCTTACGGTCTGATGTTCCTGGGAGCCCACTTCATCTGGGCCTTCAGCCTGATGTTCCTGTTCAGTGGCCGCGGCTACTGGCAAGAGCTGATCGAGTCCATCGTCTGGGCTCACAACAAGCTGAGGGTTGCTCCCGCCATCCAGCCGCGGGCGCTCTCCATCACCCAGGGTCGTGCCGTCGGTGTCGCTCACTATCTGTTGGGCGGTATCGCAACTACCTGGGCATTTTTCCTGGCCCGCATCGTCGCGGTCGGCTGACCTTTCCTGACCTTTCCCAATGGCAACGAAATTTCCTTCGTTCAGCCAGGGTCTGGCACAGGACCCGACAACCCGCCGTATTTGGTACGGCATCGCCACGGCTCACGATTTCGAGAGCCACGACGGCATGACCGAGGAGCGGCTTTACCAAAAGCTGTTCTCTACCCACTTCGGTCACCTGGCCATCATTGGCCTCTGGGTTTCGGGCAACCTGTTCCATATCGCCTGGCAGGGCAACTTTGAGCAGTGGGTCGCCGATCCGCTGCATGTCCGTCCCATCGCTCACGCGATCTGGGATCCCCACTTCGGCCAGGGCGCGATTGCCGCCTTCACCCAGGCGGGCGCCTCCTCTCCGGTGAACATTGCGTATTCGGGTCTGTACCACTGGTGGTACACGATCGGCATGCGCACCAACGCCGAGCTCTACCAGGGTTCCATCTTCATGATGATCCTGTCGGCCTGGGCTCTGTTCGCTGGTTGGCTCCACCTGCAGCCCAAGTTCCGGCCTTCCTTGGCCTGGTTCAAGAACGCTGAATCCCGGCTGAACCACCACCTGGCGGTGCTGTTCGGTTTCAGCTCCATCGCTTGGACCGGTCACCTGGTTCACGTGGCCATCCCTGAGGCCCGTGGTCAGCACGTGGGTTGGGACAACTTCCTCTCCGTGCTGCCGCACCCCGCCGGTCTGGCTCCGTTCTTCACCGGAAACTGGGGTGTCTATGCCCAAAATCCCGACACTGTGTATCAACAGTTCGGCACGGCTGAAGGGTCTGGCACCGCGATCCTCACCTTCCTCGGCGGGTTCCACCCGCAGACGGAAGCTCTGTGGCTCACGGACATCGCCCACCACCACCTGGCCATCGGTTGCATCTTTGTGATCGCCGGCCACATGTACCGGACCAACTTCGGTATCGGTCACTCGATCCGCGAGATCCTCGAAGCCCACAACCCGCCCAAGGGCACCCCTGGTGACCTCGGCGCCGGCCACAAGGGTCTCTACGACACGATCAACAACTCGCTGCACTTCCAGCTCGGTCTGGCTCTGGCAGCTCTGGGTGTGGTCACCAGCCTGGTGGCCCAGCACATGTATGCGATGCCGTCCTACGCGTTCATCGCCAAGGACTACACAACGCAGGCTGCGCTGTACACCCACCACCAGTACATCGCCATCTTCCTGATGTGCGGTGCGTTCGCCCACGGTGCGATCTTCTTCATCCGCGACTACGACCCGCAAGCCAACAAGGACAACGTGTTGGCTCGGATGCTCGAGCACAAGGAAGCCCTGATCAGCCACCTGAGCTGGGTCTCCCTGTTCCTCGGTTTCCACACCCTGGGTCTCTACGTCCACAACGACGTGGTCGTGGCCTTCGGTACCCCCGAGAAGCAGATCCTGGTGGAGCCCGTCTTTGCCCAGTTCGTCCAAGCCGCTTCCGGCAAGGCGATGTATGGCATGGATGTGCTGCTCTCCAACTCCGCTAGCGCGGCCAGCACTGCCAGTGCCGTGTATCTGCCCGGTTGGATTGATGCCATCAATGGTGGCAACGACCTCTTCCTGCAGATCGGTCCTGGCGACTTCCTGGTGCACCACGCCATTGCGCTGGGTCTGCACACCACCACCCTGATCCTGGTGAAGGGTGCCCTGGATGCCCGGGGTTCCAAGCTGATGCCCGACAAAAAGGACTTCGGTTATTCCTTCCCCTGCGACGGCCCCGGCCGTGGCGGCACCTGCGACATCAGCGCCTGGGATGCCTTCTATCTGAGCGTCTTCTGGGCCCTGAACACCGTGGCCTGGGTCACCTTCTACTGGCACTGGAAGCACCTCGCCATCTGGCAGGGCAACGTGGCCCAGTTCAACGAATCCAGCACCTATCTGATGGGCTGGTTCCGCGACTACCTGTGGCTCAACTCCTCCCAGCTGATCAACGGCTACAACCCGTTTGGCAGCAACAACCTGGCCGTCTGGTCCTGGATGTTCCTGTTCGGTCACCTGGTGTGGGCCACCGGCTTCATGTTCCTGATCTCCTGGCGCGGCTACTGGCAGGAACTGATCGAGACCATCGTTTGGGCGCATCAGCGCACTCCGCTCGCCAACCTGGTGGGCTGGCGCGATAAGCCCGTCGCTCTCTCGATCGTTCAGGCTCGCGTGGTGGGCCTGGCCCACTTCACGATCGGCTACATCCTCACGTATGCCGCCTTCCTGATCGCCTCCACTTCGGGCAAGTTCGGCTGATCCTTCAGCCCTTGCCTTTTCCTTGAGGGACGACTCAACCCCGGCGCAAGCCGGGGTTTTTTATTGGCGTTGATCCGGTTGCTTCAAACCACCCGCCCGCGATCCACGGCTCAGCGGTTGCCCCTCCATGGTTCAGCGGTTGTTGCTTGATCTGTAGTTCTGCTCCACGTAGGCCTGGTCTTCGCAGCGCAGCTCATTGCCGTCGGTTTGGGCGCGTTCTCCTTGTAGGCAGGTCACGGTGGCGCGGTGGCCTGCGCTCCAGCCTTGCTTCAGGGCTGCTTGCTCGATCCGTTGCTGCGCCAGCTTGGCGGCTTCAGCCTGTTGATCCACCTGGGGCTGGCCCGCTGCATTTGGGGGCGGCAGCGTTGGTTGGGCTGGCAACGGGGGGCCACCGTTCTGGCAGGCAGCGAGCAGGACGCCGCTGCCCAGCAGCGCCAGGCTGAACGGCAGCAGCCTGCGCTGGCGATCGCGGGTTGGCGTGGAGCGGGTTGGCATGGAAGCGTCTGGCATCGAACCATCGGGCATCGGGGCTGCGCCAATGTTGGCGCTGATCGCTTCAGTGCACCCACGCATGAAAAAAGCCCCGCCGAAGCGGGGCTGGGATTTGATGGTGTGACTGGCTTTGAGGCTCGGGCTCAGCCGACGCTCCAGACACCACCGGCGATGTTCACCAGCGGAGCCACGATGGCCGTGCCGGCGAGGAACCAGGCAAAGGCGGCGCCGCCGCAACCGCCCAGCCAGAAGCCGCTGGCAAATTCAGCCCAACCTGCTTTGGTGAACAGGTCGGCGGGAGGGTTGTCGATGGTGGCGTCAGCGGGCTGGATGTTGGGTCCGTTGCCGGCGGTGCCGTAGATCGACAGGCACACCGTGAGGATCGAGACCAGGCCGATGGTGGCCAGCAGGCCCGCCGTGCTGGCGTACTCGGTGAGACGCAGCGGTCCGCAGATCGTGAATGGGCCGTACAGGAAAAAGCCGTGGGCCATGCCCACTTCCAGTCCGCGGCGGTTGGGGGAGAGCGACGGACGGTAGGCCGGCAGGGCGTTCAGGAAGGCCCGGCTGAAATAGCTGCTGTTAACGGGGGTGGCCAGATTGCCGACGCAGGGGTCGGCCACGGGGGTCACGGTCATGGTGGCGGGGGGAAAGCGGTGAGGCAGGGCAACGGCTCCGGCTGGAGCTCAGTCGCGGGCTTCGATCACGTTGAACAGCAGGGCCATGGCCACGGCTGGGCCGAGGATTCCTACAAGGGGTACGAAGACCGAGGGCATCCAGGCGGCGGCGAATTCTCCAGTCATGGCGCGGGCCAATAGCAACCATCGGTACTGTAGGGAGCCCGCCCGAAGGGGCCCCAATGCCCCTGCTGGGGCGACATAAAAGTTCAATCCATGCCTCCGTCTTTGCTGGCCGCTGTTGCGGCCGTCGTGGCTGCCTCGTTCTGGTTGTTGGCCCGTCGTCGCCCCAACCTGGGGGTTGCCCTCGATTCGCAGGCCGTGGCGGCTTTGAACCGGGCCCAGATTGCTCTGGTGGCTGGCGGCGCCGAGCCTGCCTCGGTGAGCGAGGCTGCTGGACTGGCTGCCGAGCTGGCTGCAGGATCCCGGCCGCTACCCGTGACGGCCCGCGAGCGAGCGATCTTCCTGAGGGCTCTTCGCCTGCAGTTGGCAGGGCCGGCACCCGAGCGCCTGGCCGCCATCGAAGCGGCGGGCGTTTGGGGCCAACGCGCCAGCCTGCCCCTGTTGGCCCGTGGCCTCCGCGACGTCGATCCAGCCGTGGTGAAGGCAGCGGCCCGCGCTATGGAGCGCTTTCGCGGCCGCAGCTGTGCAGCCGGCCCTCAGCCGCCGCTGCCGTTGCCCCGCAATGTGGCCCGCACCCGGTAGATCGGCCGGCCCTGGCTTTCGTGGTACGTGCGCATCTGCAGTTCGGCCAGTAGGCCAAAGCAGAACAGCTGCACACCCGTCAGAAAACTGAGCAGGCCCATCAACAGCAGGGGACGATCGCCGATGTCGCTACCCAGCAGCAGCTTTTCGCCCACGAGCCAGAGCCCGATCAGCAGGCCCACCCCCATGGCCGCCAGGCCACCGAAGCCGAACACGTGCATGGGGCGGGTCAGGAATCGCTTCATGAACCACACCGTCAGCAGGTCCATCAGCACCCGGAAGGTGCGATCCAGCCCGTATTTGCTGACGCCAAAGCGCCGCGGGTGGTGGTTCACCTTCACTTCGCTGATCCGCGCTCCTTCGATGAAGGCCAGGGCGGGCAGGAAGCGGTGCAGCTCGCCGTAGAGGTTGAGGTCGCTCACCACTTCGCGCCGGTACGCCTTGAGCGAGCAGCCGTAGTCGTGCAGCCGCACTCCGGTCACCCGGGCGATCAAGCGGTTGGCGATTCGGCTGGGCAGCAGGCGTTGCAGCGCCGCATCCTGGCGCTGGTGGCGCCAGCCACTCACGAGGTCGTAGCCCTGGTTGAGTTCGCTGAGCAGCAGGGGAATGTCGGCGGGGTCGTTCTGAAGGTCGCCATCGAGGGTGACGAGCACGGCCCCGCGGCTGGCATCGAATCCGGCCGCCATGGCGGCGGTTTGGCCGTAGTTGCGGCGCAACAGCACCGCTACCAGCTCGGGCACCGTGGCGGTCAGCCGGCTCAGCACGATGGCGGTGTCGTCGCGGGAGCCGTCGTCCACCAACACCAACTCGAAGGCCAGACCCAGGGGCCGCACCGCGGCCAGCAGTTGCTCGACCAGCTGGGGCAGGCTCTCCTGTTCGTTGTAAAGGGGCACCACCACGGAGAGATCCAGACGTTCCGGAATGGGTTGATCCGGTACCAACTGGGTCATCGTTCTCTTGTCCTTGCGGCGAACCTAGGCGGGCAGGGGGCTGCCGTCATGGCTGTGCATGACCCGGCCGGCGCCCCGCAGTTCCAGCCGGTAATGGCGCGCCACCGGGTGGGGGTTGTGGGGCCCAAGGTCGTCGAGGCCGATGCCATTGCGGCCATGGGCCATGCCTGAGCTGTGCAGGTAGCGCCCCCCGCCCAGGTGCAGGCCCACATGGGTGCAGCGCTGGCGCGGGCCGAAGAAGATCAGGTCGCCCGGGGCCAGCAGCTGGGTTTGGCCGGGCTGCACCGCCACGGGCTGGCAGAAGCGCTCCTGCAGGTAGGCATCCCGCGGGATCCAGATGCCCGCGCTGGCAAAGGCCCGCTGCACCAGGCCGGAGCAGTCGTAATCGGGCCCCAGGCTGCCGCCCCACAGGTAGGTGTTCGGCTGCTGCCGAGCGGCTTCCGCAAACCCCAGCACCAGGGGTAGCCGTCGGGCAATGGCGCTGCGCGTGAGCCGTTCGGGTTGCGGGTGGCCGCTGGCCACCGCTGCCCCCAGCAGGGCCGTGGGCTCCAGCCAGCCCGGGTAGCCATCCTCGAGCAAGCGCACCCGCAGGCGCCGATCCCCCCCCGGCTGTGGGCTGGTGAGGATGCGCAGGTGGCGGCCCGCCCAGGCCTGGGTGGCGAGGCCCTTGCCCTGGGGCTGGCTGTGCAGATCCACCGCGGCGGTGAGGCGCCAGGTCGTGCCGGCAAGGAGCCATTCAGGCGCCGTCGGGGCGCCTAGGGCCAAGGGGATTGGCTGGATGCTGCCTAATCTCGCCACACTTGTATCTCGCCACAACGTGGCCGGCGGTGATGGCGTTCTACAGCCCCGATCCGGCCATGGGCCAGATCCTGGCCGATCTGGTGCGCGCCCTGGAGCTGGAGGGGCGGCCGGGGTTGGCCCAGCACCTCTCGATCACCTGGGTGCGTTACGACCAGTCGCTGGTCGGGCGCGCTGCCGATCTGGCCCCTGAGCAGTTCTGGGCTCTGCCGGTGCAGGGCGCCAGCTGGGCGGGCGATCGCCCGCGCTATCCCGCCAGTGTGGTGAAGCTGGTGTATCTGGTGGCCGCGGAAGCCTGGCGCCAGAGCGATCTGTTGATCGACACACCGGAGCTGCGGCGCGCCCTGGCCGACATGATCCGGGATTCCAGCAATGACGCGACCGGCCTGGTGCTGGATCTGCTCACCGGCACCACCAGTGGTCCAGCCTTGCCGCCCCAGCGCATGGCCGCGTGGGTGGAGCAGCGTCAGTTGGTGAATCGCTGGCTGGCAGAGCGCAACTGGCCCGAGCTCCAGGGCTGCAATGCTTGCCAGAAAACCTGGGGAGACGGCCCCTACGGCCGCGAGCGGGAGTTTTATGGCGAACAGCTGAACAACCGCAATCGCCTCAGCACCGATGCGGTGGCTCGACTGCTGCAGGCGGTGATCGCTTCAGCGCTGGTGTCTCCTCCCGCCTGTGCGCGCATGCGCGCCCTCCTGGCCCGCAGCCTGGATCCGGCGCAACGGGCTGCGGATCCGGACAACCAGGTGGATGGCTTCATTGGTGAAGGGCTGCCGCCGCACGCTCAGCTCTGGAGCAAAGCGGGCTGGATGAGCCAGGCGCGGCACGATGCGGCCTATGTGGAACCGGCAGCGCTGAACGACGGGAGCCGGACGGCCCCGTTTCTGTTGGTGATCTTCTCGGAGGGCCAGGCCTGTGCACGGGACACCCGCCTCTTGCCGGAAATCGCCGCTCGGCTGGCCGCGGCCAGCGCCATTTGAGCGGCTCACCGCACGCCGGCGATGGCCCCGATCACCATTCACAGAATCGGGGCAACCCCAGCCCTATGCCTTCGCGGGAATGATGGCCTTGAGTTCAGTGGCAATCTGCTCGCATCGCGTCTCCCGCTTGAGCATGGGTTCGGAGCTTCTGACCTCAATTTGGAACTCGTCTTTCGATCCGTTGGTGGCGGAGATGATGACAGTCACACGAGCATTGGCAGGCGTTCTGGCTCCTTCCTGTTCCCTGGCGTAAATCGAGATGCTGCTGGAGAACTCCGGGTCCACCTCGAGGCCCAATTGCTCAACGGCGCCGATGAAGTCTCTCAGCAGCTCTTGGCACTCTGATGCGGCGATCCACTGGAACAGCGCCACGGCTACTTGAAATTACCGACACGGTAGCACTTTTCCTCAGATCAATATGTGTTTCTCCACCCACAGCGGGCCTTGCTGCGTTGACTGAATAGCTTTGCGCAGTCGTCTGTCTTGCGATCGCGGTGATGGCTGGCTTTGGGAGGGGACACGCCCTCCTCTAACCAGTTTTCAACGGAGAGGGAGGGATTCGAACCCTCGACAGAAGTTGCCTCCTGTAACTCCTTAGCAGGGAGCCGCTTTCAACCACTCAGCCACCTCTCCAGCGGCTCGACGAGCTTATCAGTGAGCCCCGTCGTTCGGGCCCTCCCAGGCGGCCTGGGCCGCGGTGAGTCGGGGCAGACGGTGCTTGAAGCCGCACAGGATCTCCCAGGGAATGGTCTGGCAGCGGTCGCTCCAGTCGCTGGGTGTGATGTGTTCGCCGCCGTCCTGCCCCAGCAAGGTCACCACCGAACCCACCTCCAGCGCCGGGCAGTCGGTGGCATCCAGCACCAGTTGGTCCATGGTGATGGCCCCCACCTGGGGCAGGCGTTGGCCAGCAAACAGCACCTCGAGTTGGTTGGACAGCTGCCGGGGCACGCCATCGGCATAGCCGATCCCCACCACCGCCAGGCGGCTGGGCCGGCTGGTGCGGAAGCGGTGGCCGTAGCTCACTCCAACCCCGGCCCCCACCTCCCGGATCAGGCTCACCCGCGCGTGCAGGGTCATGGCGGGCTTCAGCGGGGTGACGCCGGCGAGGTGGGGTGCAGGGCTGTGGCCGTAGAGGGAGAGGCCGACGCGCACGAGGTCGTAGTGGAGGCCTGCACTGCGGAGGGTGCCGGCCGAGTTGGCCAGGTGGCGGCTGCCGCTCTCCAGGCCCTGGTTGCGCAGGGCCTGGAGCACCGTGTCAAAACGCTGCTGCTGCTGGGCCGTGAGGCCGTCATCGGTCTCTGGGGCGGCATCGGCACTGGCGAGGTGGGAGTAGAGGCCAGCCAGCTGCACCGCCTCCAGCTCGGCGATCGCCGCCGCCAGCCTGGGCCCCTCCTGCCAATCGGCCCCCAGGCGGGCCATGCCGGTGTCGAGCTTCAACTGCAGAGCCATGGCTTGGCCTTGACCGCTGGCCAGGTTTTGGCAGAGCAGGGCTTCGCGCATGCCGCTGATGGTGGGCATCAGCTGCCAATGCAGACAGCTGCGCAGCTCCTCCGCCTGGGTGAGGCTGCCCATCACCAGGATCGGTGCCTCGATCCCGGCCCGGCGCAGTTCGATGCCTTCGGCCAGGGTGGCCACGCCGCATTGGCTGGCGCCGCCGGCCAGGGCGGCCCGGGCCACTGGGATGGAGCCGTGGCCATAGCCATCGGCCTTCACCACCGCCATCAGGCTGGTATTGGGGCCGATGCAGCGTTTGAGGCTGCGGGCGTTGGCGCTGATCGCTTCGGTGTCCACCTCCACCCAGGCCCGCTGACGGGCCAGCCCCGCGTCAGGGGCTGTGGGGCTCCAGCTGGCCCTGGTGGCCTGGGTCACGGATGAAACGGAAGATTGCGCCTAGCATGCCGCCCAACACGGGTGCTGGCATGGGCCACGTTCTCGTTCTGAATGCGTCCTACGAACCCCTCAACATCACCACCTGGCGTCGCGCCCTGGTGATGGTGCTCAAGGGCAAGGCGGAGGGGCTCGAGCATGATCCCGCTCGCTGGATCCGCGACGATACCTGGTTGCCCACGGTGATCCGGCTGCGTCAGTACGTGCGGGTGCCGTACAAGCAACTGCCGCTCACCCGCCGCAACCTCTTCCACCGCGATGGCCACCGTTGCCAATACTGCGGCATCAGCGCCGAGCAGCTCTCGGTGGATCACGTGGTGCCCCGCAGCCGCGGTGGTCTCGACACCTGGGAGAACGTCACCACGGCCTGCCTGCCCTGCAACGTCCGCAAGGGCAACCGCACCCCCCGGGAAGCTGGCATGCCACTGATCAGGCAGCCCCATCGCCCCTTGAGCAGCCTCACCTTTGAAGCGACGCGTCAGATCTCGGCGGGCCGCCATGGGGAGTGGGCCAAATATGTGATCGGCGCCTGAGCTGGCTCAGCGGGCCATCTGTTCGGCCAACTCTTCGAGCTGGCGACTCTGATCAGCCGCGATGCAGGCCCCGATCAGGTCTTGCAGCTGGCCGTTGAGCACGGGTTCGAGTGAGAAGTTGCGGCCCAGGCGATGGTCGGTGGTGCGGTTGTCCTTGACGTTGTAGGTGCGGATCTTCTCGCTGCGGTCGCCGCTGCCCACCTGGGCCAACCGGGCAGAGCGCTCCTGGGCATTGGCCTCGGCCAGCTGGCGCTCGTAGAGCTTGGCCCGCAGGATCTCCAGGGCCCGTTCGCGGTTCTGCAGCTGGGAGCGCTCCTGGGTGCAGAACACCCGGATGCCGGTGGGCTTGTGCAGCAGATCCACCGCCGTTTCCACCTTGTTGACGTTCTGGCCGCCGGCCCCACCAGAGCGGGCGGTGCTGATCACAATCTCGGTGGGATCGATCTGCACCTCCACTGGATCGGCTTCTGGCATCACGGCCACGGTGGCGGTGGAGGTGTGCACGCGCCCTTGGGATTCGGTGGCGGGCACCCGTTGCACGCGATGCACGCCGGCCTCAAATTTGAGTTGGCTGAACACCCCCTCTCCTTTGATGGCCAGGATCAGTTCCTTGTAGCCGCCGAGTTCGGCCTCCGAGGCACTCACGGGCTCCACGCGCCAGCCCACGCTCTGGGCGTAGCGCTCGTACATGCGGGCCAGATCTCCCGCCCAGATGGCCGCTTCATCGCCGCCGGCCCCGGCACGGATTTCCAGCATCACGCTGCGCTCGTCGCGGGGATCGCGGGGCAACAGGGCGAGGGTGAGTTTGTCGCGGAGGCCTGCAATGGCATCGCCAAGGCTGGCGAGCTCTTCGGTGACGAGCGCTTCCATGGCGGCATCACCGCGGTGCTGCTTCAGCAGGGCGCGGGCTTCGCGCTCTTCCTGCTCCAGCTTTTGGAGCTGCTGGTGATCCTGCACCAGGGGTTCCAGTCGGGCGCGCTCGCGGGCGATGGCTTGGAGCTGGCTCGGGTTGGCCGCCACGGCGGGATCGGCCAGCTGCCGCTCGAGCGTCTCGAAGGTGCGGCGGGCCGTGTCTAGGCGCTCATGCAGCAGGGAGAGATCCATCGGCGGTGCGGAACGGGTCCGGCAGGGCTCCAGACAACAGAAAGCCGGATGCCCGAAAGCACCCGGCCGTGGGATTGGGATTCAAGCGAACGCAGGGCTGGCTTGAGCTCAGGCTTCGGCGACCACGGCAGTGGCTTCGGCAGCAGGAGCGTCGGCGGCGGCTTCACTCTTGGCTTCTTTTTTGGCACCGGAGCTGGAGCCAGCTGTATCGGCACCGCCCATTCCGTACTTGCGCATGAAGCGATCCACGCGCCCTTCGGTGTCGAGGATTTTCTGGGTGCCGGTATAGAAGGGGTGGTTGCCGCTCCACACATCGACGTGGATCTCAGGCGAGGTGGAGCCGGTGGTCATCACCACCTCTCCGTTGCAGATCACCTTGGCATCGGGATACCAGGTGGGATGGATGTCGGCCTTGGGCATGACGAAAAGGGGCTGATGGCGTGAACAGGAAATCAGCGCTTGGAGAACTGAGGCGCCTTACGGGCTTTCTTCAGGCCGTACTTACGACGCTCCTTGGCGCGGGGGTCGCGGCTGAGGTGGCCTTCCGTTTTGAGCGGCTTGCGGTTGTCCGGCGAGAGGTCGCACAGAGCCCGGGCGGCTCCCTGCTTGATCGCATCGGCCTGGCCGGTGAGGCCACCGCCGCGCACGTTCACCAGCAGGTCGTACTCGGCAGCCAGACCGAGGGTCTGCAGAGGAGCTTTGACGGCTGCCAGGTAGACGGGGTTGTAGTTGAGATAGTTGTCGCCAGGGCGACCATTGATGGTGACGGTGCCGTTGCCGGGCACCACACGCACGCGGGCGACGGCAGTCTTGCGACGGCCCGTACCCCAGTAGACGACTTTGTTGGTGCTCATTGGGCGGCAGTGGCGGGATCGAGGGCGAGAACCTGGGGTTGCTGGGCGGCGTGGGGATGCTCGGTGCCCTTGTAGACCTTCAGCTTGCGGAACAGCTGACGGCCCAGGGCGTTGTGGGGCAGCATGCCCTTGATGGCCTTCTCCACAATGCGCTCGGGAATCCGGGCCTGCAGGTGGGCGAAGGTCTCGGTTTTCATGCCGCCCGGGCGACCGGAGTGGCGGCGGTAGATCTTCTGGGTCGGCTTGTTGCCGCTCACCTTCACCTTGTCGGCGTTGATGACGATCACAAAGTCGCCGGTGTCGAGGTGGGGGGTGTAGCAGGGCTTGTTCTTGCCGCGCAGCACCTGGGCCACTTCGCTCGCCAGGCGACCGAGGGTCTGATTCTCAGCGTCCACCAGATACCACTGGCGGTCGAGGGAATCAATGGAGGGCAGGGGGGTCTTGTTCATGTCGCCTGATCAGGCACCGGCAGGCCGGCAGTTGGGGCAGGACAGCTGGTCGTAGAACACAACCCAGCGCCCGGATTCAGTGACCTTACCGCCTGGCCTGCGCTCCCCCGGACGGCGGCGGCGCTGGATGGGCGGACTGGACGGCTGAAGCAGGCTGGAGATCCGGTGAATCGGAGGTCTCGAGCTGATACCGCGGTTGGCAATCATACCAGGCGGCTTTGGGGAAGATGGCCTCCGGATAGCCCACCCGCAGCAGGCACAGGCCCTGAGGTGGCGCTGCTTCCTTCACATCGGCCCGCCGGCACGCGCGCCAGCGACCTTCAAAAACCTCCTGGCTCAGCCGGCCTTCGCCGACCGCCACCAGCTGGCCCAGCACGAGGCGCACCATGCCGTAGAGGAAGCCGCTGGCCTGGAGCTCCACGGTGATGAGGTCGCCCTGGCGCTCCAGCCGCACCTCCTGCAGGGTGGTTCGGCCGTGGGCGCGGCGGCTGCCGGCCCGTTGGAAGGCCGAGAAGTCGTGTTCACCCAGCATGGCCTCCAGGGATTGGGCCATGGCCTGGTCGTCCAGCCGCTGCTGGTAGCGATGCCAGCTCCAGGGCGCCAGAAACAGATTGGGGGTGCGGGCGTTGTGGATCGTGTAGCGGTAGCGCCGGTAGGTGGCGCTGAAGCAGGCGTGCCAGGAGGGCGGCACGGCGCTGGCGGCGCGGATCCGGATCGATTGGGGGAGCCGTCCGTTCAGCGCCCTGGCCCAGCGCTCCGGTGGGATCGGTCCGGCAGCGTCGAAGTGCGCCACCTGGCCAGCCGCGTGCACGCCGGTGTCGGTGCGGCCCGCCGCCATGGTGCGACCAGGCCCCAGCGGATCGAGTGTGGCGATCGCCGCCTCAAGGGTTTCCTGCACGCTGGGGGCGTTGCGCTGCCGCTGCCAGCCGCAGAATGCCGCGCCGTCGTATTGCAGGCAGAGGGCGATGCGGCGCAGGGACGGGCTGGATGGGGGCAAGGGCGCCATGGGGCCATTAAAAAGCCGCGGAGGGAGGAACCCGCCGCGGCCTGGATCTGCTTGGGATGACGTGGCGCTCGATCGAAGCGGGTCAGACCAGCTCGATGATGGCCATCTCGGCGTTGTCGCCGCGGCGGGGCACGGTGCGGATGATGCGGGTGTAGCCGCCTTGACGCTCGCCGTAGCGCTCCTGGGCCTTGTCAAACAGGGCGTGCACCAGCTGCTTGTCGTAGATGTAGCCAATGGCGCGGCGGCGGGCCGCCAGGCTGCCGTCCTTGGCCAGGCTGATCATGCGCTCGGCCTCGTCGCGGAGGGCCTTGGCGCGGGCTTTGGTCGTGGTCACGCGACCTTCACGGATCAGCTGGGTGGTGAGTCCACGCAGCATCGCTTTGCGTTGGTCGGCGGGGCGTCCCAGCATGGGGACTCGGCACTGGTGTCGCATGGGACTGGGGCTGGTGAGGTGGCGTGTCGGAAAACGGGGCCGCCGATCAGGCGCTGGTGCGGCTCTGGGGCAGGGTGATGCCGATGCGCTCCAGCGCTTCGATCACCTCATCGGCTGACTTGGAGCCGAAGTTTTTGATCTCGAGGAGATCTTCGTAGCTGAAGCCCATCAGGTCGGACACGGAGTTGACCTGGGCGCGCTTCAGGCAGTTGTAAGCCCGCACGGAGAGGTTGAGCTCTTCGAGGGGAATCTGGGCCTCGGCGGAGGGTTCCGGCTCCAGGCCGGGCTCTTCCACCATGGTGAGGCTGGCCAGGGGCTGGAACAGCGCAATCAGCTGATTGGCGGCCTGGGCCATGGCGTCGTCGGGGGTGACGCTGCCGTTGGTTTCGATTTCCAGGCGCAGGCGCTCCCGGGCGGAGCCGCCTTCGCCCACAGCGGTTTCATCCACCGTGTAGTTGACCCGGCGCACGGGTTTGAACACGGCATCGATCTGCAGCAGGTCGATGGCGCTGGTGTCTTCGCTGTGGCGATCGACGGGGCGGTAGCCGACGCCGCGCTCCACATGCACTTCCATTTCCAAGCTGTGGCCCTCGGCCACGGTGGCGATCAGGCGATCGCCATCAATCACCTGCACCTGCGAGGAGAACTGCAGGTCGGCGGCGGTCACGGTGGCGGGGCCATTCACCACCAAGCGGCCGATTTCCAGCTCGCGGTTGCGGCTGTTCACCGAGATCTGCTTGCAATTCAGCAGGATGTCGAGCACGTCTTCGCGCACGCCAGGCACGGTGGCGTACTCGTGATTGACGCCGGAAATGCGCACGGCGGTGATGGCGCTGCCTTCAAGGCTGCCGATCAGGACGCGACGCAGCGCGTTGCCGAGGGTGGTGGCTTGGCCGCGATCGAGCGGGCCGATCAGGAAGGTGCCGGTCTGGGACCGGTCTTCGGCGACCTGATGCTCGATCCGATCAATTTGGTAATGCAGCACGGTCTGAAGGGTCGAAAGGTTGGTAGAAGCCCCGGGGGCAAGCACGAGACGACGAATCAGACGCGACGGCGCTTGGAGCGGCGGCAGCCGTTGTGGGGAAGGGGAGTCACGTCGCGGATCAGGGTGATCTCCAGGCCCGCAACCTGCAGGGCGCGAATGGCGGTTTCCCGGCCCGAACCCGGACCACGCACCAGCACTTCGATCTGGCGCATCCCCTGTTCAAGGGCGCGGCGAGCGGCGGCCTCGGCGGCGGTTTGGGCAGCAAAGGGGGTGCCTTTGCGGGCACCCTTGAAGCCACTGGCTCCGGCCGAGCTCCAGGAGATCACTTCACCGGCCGTGTCGGTGATGGACACGATCGTGTTGTTGAAGGTGCTCTGGATGTGCGCCACACCGTTGGGGACGTTGCGCTTCGTCTTCTTGGCGCCGGATTTCTTGGCTGGTTTTGCCATGGCGGAAAGGCCTGCTGGTGCAGGAGGTGATCAAAGAACGTGAAGGGGGTCGCTCTGGTGACGCCGGACGCAGGAGCACTGGTCTGCTCGAGCAAGAGGCGGCAGGGCGAGGGGGCATCGAGGAAGGGGCGGGGCGCCTTACTTCTTCTTGCCGGCCACGGTTTTGCGGGCACCGCGGCGGGTGCGGGCATTGGTGCGGGTGCGTTGGCCCCGGACGGGCAGGCCCATGCGGTGACGACGGCCCCGCAGGCAGCCGATGTCCTGAAGGCGCTTGAGAGCCATGCCCTCCTGCCGACGCAGGTCGCCTTCGAGGGTGAAGCTTTCAGCAGCCCCGCGCAGTTTCTGAACGTCGGCGTCGCTGAGGTCCTTCACCCGGATGTCCGGATTGACCCCGGACTTGGCCAGGATCTTCTGGGCACGGGTGAGACCGATGCCATACACATAGGTGAGGGCGATCTCAACGCGCTTTTCGCGAGGGATATCAACGCCGGCAATCCGAGCCACGTGGGAAATCGATGAGGGGGCAAGACGCGCCGCCGAAGCGGAGCGGGATAAACATGAACACAGCTGGCCCCCAGGCGGGGCTGGCTAAGGCTGATCAGCCTTGGCGCTGCTTGTGCTTGGGATTGGTGCAGATCACCATCACCCGGCCGTGGCGACGGATCACCCGGCACTTGTCGCACATCTTCTTGACTGAGGCACGCACCTTCATGGGCGTTGTGCTCTCCGAATTTGCAAACCGACAACCTATCACACGGGTCAACCACTCCCCGGGTATCAGCCCAGCAGGGCCGTGATCCGTTCGGCGATGGTTTCCACGGTGCCGTTGGCCTCCACAGCTTCGAGCAGGCCCTTGCTTTGGTAATAGCGAATCAGGGGTGCGGTCTGCTCGCGGTACACCTCGAGGCGATGGCGGATCACGGTCTCGTTGTCGTCGGCCCGGCCCCGGCCCAGCAGGCGCTGAATCAGCACGGCGTCATCCAGCTCCATCAGCACCACCAGCTCGATCGGTTGCTGCAGCTCATCAAGCAGCACGCCCAGGGCTTCGGCCTGGGCGAGGTTGCGGGGGAAGCCATCCAGCAGCCAGCCTCCGCCACCGCTGGCCGCCTGGGCCTCCAGGCGAGCGCGCACGATCGCCAGCACCAGGGCATCGCTCACCAGCTCCCCGCGGGCCATCACCGCCTCCGCTTCCTGGCCCAGGGCGCTGCCGGCAGCCACTTCGGCCCGCAGCAGATCGCCGGTGGAGAGGTGCAGCAGGTTGTGGTCGGTAGCCAGCTGCTGGGCCTGGGTGCCCTTGCCAGCGCCGGGTGGGCCGAGGAACAGGAGACGTTGCTTCATGGCGGGAATGAACACAGAGGTCGGGGTGCCGGAGGGCTGGCGGTTACTGCCGCACCATGCCCTCGTAGCGCTGGGAGATCACGTAGGTCTGCACCTGTTTGGCGGTGTCGATCGCCACGCCCACCAGGATCAGCAGGGAGGTGGCCCCCAGGCCCTGGAAGGTGCGCACCTGGGTGGCCCCTTCCACGGCCGAGGGAATAATCGCCACGGCGCCGAGGAACACGCCACCCAGCAGGGTGAGCCGGTTTTGGACGCCGCTGAGGTAGTTGGCCGTGGCTGAGCCGGGGCGCACGCCCGGGATGGCCACGCCGCTGCGCTTGAGATTGGTGGCGATGTCCACCGGATTGACCGTGAGCGACGCGTAGAAAAAGCCGAAGCCGCAGATCAGGGCAAAGAACACCAGGGCGTAGAGCCAGGGCGTGCTGCTGTTGGGGTTGAGGTAGCCCGCCAGTTGGATCAGCCAGGGGCTGCGAGTGAGATTGGCGATGGTCAGCGGCAGGAACACCACCGCTGAAGCAAAGATGATCGGCATCACGCCGCCGGCGTTGAGCTTGAGCGGCAGATAGCTCTGGCGGGCCGAGAGCACCCCAGCGCCGCCCACCTGGCGCTTGGCACTGACGATCGGGATGCGGCGGTTGCCCTCCTGCACAAAGATGATCCCAACGATCGTCAGCAGGAACACCAGCACCAGCACGACGATGCCGCCCACGGTGCTGCGGTCGCCGCTTTGGGCTAGCTCGATGGTCGAGCCCAGGGCCTTGGGCAGGGTGGCCACGATGTTGACGAAGATCACCAGGGACGCGCCCTGGCCGATGCCCCGTTCGGTGATCACCTCGCTGATCCACATCACCACCATCGAACCGGTCACCAGCGCCAGGGCCGTTTGGATGACAAACACGGGTTCCGAGAGCCCTTCGGTGGCGTACTGGCGCAGGATCAGGGCAAACACCGTGCTCTGCAGGATCCCCCAGCCCAGGGCCACGTAGCGCGTGATCTGGGCAATCTTGCGGCGACCGGCCTCCCCTTCGTTCTTCTGGAGATCTTCCAGCTGGGGCAGGGCTGCGGTGAGCAGCTGGATGATGATCGAGGCGTTGATGAAGGGAAGGATCCCCAGGGCAAACACGCCCAGGGTGGAGAGGCCTCCCCCGGTGAAGATGTCGAGGAAGCCGATCAGCTGGCCCCCCCGGGAGAGAAACTCCTGGAAGGCCACCCGGTCGATGCCCGGCATGGGGATGTAGATGCCCAGCCGCACCAGCAGCAGCAGGCCGAGGGTGGTCAGCACCCGGTCGCGCAGGCCCTTCGATTGGATCAGTTGGCTGAGGATTTCCCCAGCACTGGGGTTGCGACCCCGGCTAACAAGCATGGCGGCGTGAGGTGGGCATGAAAAAACCGCCCGCCGAATCCCGGGGGGTCCCGGGATTCAGCTGGACGGCTCAGACCTTAGGGCGGAGGCCCGCAAGGCGATCAGATGACTTCGCAGCTGCCACCGGCAGCTTCGATTTTGGTGCGGGCGCTGGCGGTGAACGCAGCTGCCTGCACGGTGAGTTTGACCTTGAGGTCGCCATTGCCGAGCACCTTGAGGGGGTGCTTGGGGCTGGTCACCAGGCCATCTTTCACCAGGGAATCGAGGCTCACGGTGCTTCCGGCCTTGCACTCGGCCAGCTTGGCCACATTGATGACCGTGAACTCCTTGGTGTTCACCAGCTCAAAGTGCTTGAGCTTGGGGATGCGGCGGTAGAGGGGCATCTGGCCACCTTCGAAGCCAGGACGGGTCGGACGACCCGAGCGGGACTTCTGACCACGCATGCCGAAGCCGCAGCTGGCACCCTGACCGGCGGCGATGCCGCGGCCCTTGCGCAGTTTGCGGCGACGGGCGCCGGCGTTGGGTTTCAGGGATTGGAGATTGATGCTCATGGCGAGGCCTCAGGAGTAGATCTGCTCGAGGGAGATGCCCCGCTCCTTGGCGGTCTCCTTGTGGGTGCGAAGGCCGGCCAGAGCCTCCATCGCGGCACGGGCGTTGTTGAGGGGTGTCTTGGACCCCAGGCGCTTGGCCAGCACGTTTTTGATGCCAGCCAGCTCCAGCACCGTGCGGATCGAGCCACCCGCGATCACACCGGTACCGGGAGCGGCCGGGCGGATCAGCACACTGGCAGCGCCGTCGCGGCCATTGCTGAGGGTGGGGATGGAGCTGTGGCGGGTGAGGGGCACCTTGACCAGGTGCTTCTTGCCATCGGCCACGCCCTTGCGGACGGCGCCGATCACATCGCCAGCCTTGCCGACACCCACGCCCACCTGGCCCTTCTCGTTGCCGACGACAACGATGGCCCGGAAGCTCATCTTCTTACCGCCCTTGACGGTCTTGGAGACGCGGCGGATCTGGACCACCCGCTCCTGCCACTCGGAGTCGCGCTCCTGGCCGCGACGGTTGTCGCGCCCACGGCCACCGCCACCGCGGCGGTTGTCGCCACCCCGGCCCTCACCGCGGCCACCGCGGCGCTCCTGCTGGCCTTCGGCCGCTGCAGGAACATCCGACGCGGCCGGAATGACGTTGGACTGAACTTGATCGTTGGTTTCGGTCATGGTGAGAGCAGGGATCAGAACTGAAGGCCCGCTTCCCGGGCGGCGTCAGCCAGGGCCTTGACCCGGCCGTGGTACAGGTTGCCGCCGCGATCGAAGACCACCTGCTGGATGCCCTTGGCAAGGGCCCGTTTGGCGACCAGCTCGCCTACGGCCACGGAGGCATCGCAGGTTCCGCTGGTGGTGAGGCTGGTGCGCAGGTCCTTGTCGAGGGTCGATGCCGCACAGAGGGTGTTCTGGGCGTCGTCGTCGATGACCTGGGCGTAGATGTGGTTGTTGGAGCGGAACACGGCGAGCCTGGGACGGGCAGCCGTGCCAGTGAGCTGGCGACGCAGGCGGCGGTGACGCTTCTGGGTCTGCTGTTTGCGGGAGATGGAAGACATGGCGATACAGGGTAACGACGCTCAGGCAGACCTCATTTCTTACCGGTCTTACCGGCCTTGCGCAGGATGTGCTCACCCTCGTACTTGATGCCTTTGCCCTTGTAGGGCTCGGGCGGACGGATGGCGCGCACCTTGGCTGCTTCGTTGCCCACCAGTTCCTTGTTGGCACCGGAGACGAGCACGGTGGTGTTGCCTTCGACGGCGAAGCTGACGCCATCGGGGGGCACCATCTCCACCTGGTGGCTGTACCCAGCGGATACCACCAACTTTTTGCCCTGGACAGCGGCGCGGTAGCCCACGCCAACGATTTCCAACTTGCGGGTGTAGCCCTGGCTGACGCCTTCCACCATGTTGGCGACAAGCGTGCGGCAAAGACCGTGGCGCTCGCGCGAGCGGCGGGTTTCGCTGCTGGGGCTCACCACCAGGGTGTTGCCGTCCTGGGAGATCTGCACCCCATCCGGCAGGGTGCGGCTGAGTTCGCCCTTCGGACCCTTCACGGTGACGTCAAGGCCATTGAGGCTGACGCTCACCTTGTCGGGGAGGGGAATCGGCGCTTTACCAATACGAGACATGAATCAACCTCCCGGGATCAGTAGACGTAGCAGAGCACTTCGCCACCGACACCCTGTTTGCGGGCGTCGCGGTCGCTCATCACTCCTTTGGATGTGGAGATGATGGCCACTCCCAGGCCGCCCAACACTTTGGGCAGCTGGCGATTGTTCTTGTAGATGCGCAGGCCAGGCTTGCTGACGCGCTGGACGGAGCGGATCGTGGGCTGGCGGTGCTTGCCGCTGTACTTGAGCTCGAGCACCAGGTGCTTCTGCACGCCATCCCCTTCTTCGGTGATGGCAGCGATGAAGCCTTCTTGCTGCAACACGTTGGCGACGTTACGCACCAAACGGGAAGCAGGAATCTTTGTGGTCTCGTGACGCTTCTCACTCGCATTGCGGATGCGGGTGAGCATGTCGGAAATCGGGTCGTGATTGGCCATGGTCGGGTCCGAAGAGGGCTCAGTTGCTGCGGAACGGCATTCCCATCTCGCGGAGGAGGGCCCGGCCCTCTTCGTCGTTACGGGCGTTGGTCACGATCGTGACGTCCATCCCCCGGATCGCATCGATCTTGTCGAAGGAGATCTCGGGGAAGATGATCTGCTCGCGGATCCCCAGGGTGTAGTTACCCCGGCCGTCAAAGCTCTTGGGGCTCACGCCGCGGAAGTCGCGGATGCGCGGTAGAGCGAGATTGATCAAGCGCTCCAGGAAGGCATACATCCGCTCACCCCGGAGGGTGACGGCGACGCCGATGGGCATGCCTTGGCGGATCTTGAAGCCGGCAATGGCCTTCTTGGCGCGGGTCACCACCACCTTCTGACCGGTGATCGTGGCCAGCTCCGTGATGGAGGCCTCAAGGGCCTTGGCATTCTGGGCGGCTTCACCGAGGCCCCGGTTGACGGTGACTTTCACCACCTTCGGGACTTCGTGAACGTTGGAGAGATTCAGATCCTTGAGGAGTTTGGGCTGAATCGTCTCCCGGTAGCGCTGTTTCAGTGACATGACGGAGGGAGGGGGTGCGCTTCTGGTCGGGGTCAGAAGGCGGACAGGGACAGGGATGGAGGTGGAAGACGGTGAATGGGAACTGGGCCGATCAATCCAGAATTTCCCCGGTCTTTTTGAGGCGCCGCTTCTTGGTGCCATCCTTTTCCACGACGATTTCGACGCGGCTGGCCACCTGTTTGGTGGTCGAGTAGAGCATCACGTTGGAGGCGTGCAGGGACGCTTCCTCGGTGACGATCCGGCCGGTCTCGCCTTCCTGGGTGGGCTTGACGTGGCGGGTGCGCAGGTTGATGCCCTGCACAACCACCCGGTTTTCGTAGGGGAGGGTGCGGAGCACTTCGCCGGTTTTGCCCTTGTCCTTGCCAGAGATCACCTGAACGGTGTCGCCTTGCTTGAGGCGCATCTTGATGCGCTCAGGGGACTTGGCCTTGGGGGTTGCGGTCGCCATCTCAGATCACCTCCGGAGCGAGGGACACAATCTTGGTGAAGTTGCGCTCGCGCAATTCACGGGCGACGGGGCCGAAGACCCGGGTGCCCTTCGGGTTGTTGTCGTTGCCGAGGATCACGGCAGCGTTGTCGTCGAACCGGATCGAGTTGCCGGTGTCGCGACGCAGGGTTGCTTTGGTGCGAACGACCACAGCCTTCACGACATCCGACTTCTTGACGCCCATGTTGGGCATGGCGTCTTTGACGGCGGCAACAATCACATCGCCCACGTGGGCGTAGCGACGGTTGGTGCCGAGCACCCGGATGCATTGGATGCGCTTGGCGCCGCTGTTGTCAGCGACGTTCAGAAATGTTTCCTGTTGGATCATGGGTCTGCTCTCTTCAACCGGCGATGCTGTTGGTGAGAACTTCGGCCACGGTCCAGCGCTTGGTGCGGCTGAGTGGGCGGGTCTCGGTGATGCGAACCCGATCGCCCACTTTGCAGCTGTTCGCTTCGTCGTGGGCTTTGTAACGGGTGGTGCGGCTGACCGTCTTTTGGTAGATGGGGTGGGGGAAGCGGTTTTCCACCGCCACCACCACCGTTTTGTCCATCTTGTCGCTGACGACGGTGCCGACCCTTTCCTTGAGTGCCATGGGGATCGAGGGGGGTATCAGGAGGCTGAATCAGCCGTGGTGGCGGAGCGTTCTTGCTCCTGCTGCACCGTCAGCAGGTGGGCCAGCTTGATGCGGGCCTCCTTGAAGCGGTGCGGGGTTTCCAGCCGGCGGGTGGCCTGCTGGAAGCGCAGCTCAAACAGTTCGCGCCGGGTGGCGCTGACCTGTTCGTTGATTTGGTCGCCGCTCAGCTTGCGCACGTCGGCGATGTTGGGTCGTGCCATCGGTCAGGCCTCCACAGGGGCTGCAGTGTCCTGATCCGCCAGGCTCAGGAATTTGGTCTTCACCGGAAGCTTGTACTGCGCCAGGCGCATGGCTTCCTTGGCGATTTCGGGGGTGATTTCGGCACCGCCCATCTCAAACAGGATCCGGCCCGGCTTGATCACAGCCACCCAGAATTCCGGGTTGCCTTTACCGGAACCCATGCGGGTTTCGGCCGGGCGCATGGTGACGGGCTTGTCGGGGAAGATCCGGATCCAGATCTTGCCGCCCCGCTTGACGTGGCGGGTCATCGCCCGGCGGCTGGCCTCAATCTGGCGGGAGGTGATCCAGCCACATTCTTGGGCCTGCAGCGCAAACTCACCGAAGGCAATGGTGTTGCCGCGGGTGGCGACGCCGCGCATGCGGCCTCGCTGTTGTTTGCGGAATTTGACGCGTCGTGGACTCAGCATGGTTCAGGGCTCCGGATCACTCTTTGTTAGAGCGGTCTTCAAACTGTTGCGGCTGCCGGCTGGTCCGGCGGCGGGGGGCAGCGCCCACGGGCATCTGCTCTTTCTGGCCAGGTAGCACCTCGCCCTTGAACACCCACACCTTGATGCCCAACACCCCGTAGGTGGTGCTGGCCAGTTTGGTGGCGTAGTCGATGTCGGCGCGCAGGGTGTGCAGGGGCACACGACCTTCGCGAGTCCATTCGGTACGGGCGATCTCGGCGCCGTTGAGGCGTCCGGCCACCATGATCTTCAGGCCGAGAACGCCAGCCCGTTGGGCCCGCTGCACGGCCATGCGCATGACGCGACGGAAGGCCACCCGCTTTTCCAATTGCTGAGCGATGTACTCGGCCAGCAGGAAGGCGTCGGCATCGACACGCTCGACTTCCACCACGTTGATGCGCACCTGACGGTTGGCATCGCCGAGGGTTTTCTGGATGCCGGTGCGCAGCTCCTCAATGCCGCTGCCCTGACGGCCAACGAGCACGCCGGGGCGGGCGGTTTTCAGTTCGACTTCCAGTTGGTCAGCTTTGCGGGCGATCAGCACATCGCTGATGCCGGCAGCGCCGTACTTCTTGTGGACGAACTTGCGGATCCGATCGTCCTCCTGGAGGAGGGTCGGGTAGGTCTTGCTGGGGGCGTACCAACGCGAGCGGTGATCCTGGGTAATCCCCAGGCGCAGGCCGGTTGGATGGATCTTGTGTCCCATCGGTCGGTGTCCTCGGGGTCAGGCGGAAGGAGCCACAGCAATGCTGATGTGGCAGGTCTGTTTTTTGATCGCGTAGGCACGACCCTGGGCGCGGGGGCGGAAGCGCTTCAGGGAAGGACCCATGTCGGCGATCGCCGTGGCGACCACCAGGGTGGAAGGATCCAGCCCCAGGTTGTGCTCAGCGTTGGCTACCGCAGAGCGCAGCACCTTGGTGATGGGCCCGGTGGAGCGGTAGGGCATGAACTCGAGCATGATCAAGGCCTCGCGGTAGCTGCGGCCTCGGATCTGATCGAGAACCCGGCGCACCTTCGAGACGGAACCGCGGATGTAGCGGCCGTGGGCGAGGGCCTGGTTGGAAGGGGTGTTTGCCATAGCGTTAGCGGCCTCCTTTCTTGTCCTTGATGTGGCCCCGGAAGGTGCGGGTGGGGGCAAATTCCCCGAGTTTGTGGCCCACCATCTGTTCCGTCACGTAGACGGGAACATGGGATTTGCCGTTGTGAACGGCAATGGTGTGGCCGATCATCATCGGCAGGATGGTGGAAGCACGTGACCAGGTTTTGATCACGGACTTGTCATCGGCAACGTTTTGCTTTTCAACCTTGCGTAGCAGGCTGTCGGCAACAAACGGTCCTTTTTTGAGTGAACGTCCCATGGCGGATTAAGCGAACAGCAAAGCGGTGTGGATCATCACGAATCGCGTCCGCCACGGCTCCGTTTGGAGATGCGGCGACGTTTCCGGAGCACAAACCGATTGCTGGGTTTGTTCCGCTTACGGGTTCTGAGGCCCAGGGCCGGTTTGCCCCAGGGGGTTACAGGGCCGGAGCGACCGATCGGGGCGCGGCCCTCACCACCACCGTGGGGGTGGTCGCAGGGGTTCATCACCGAACCGCGCACTTCAGGCCGGCGACCCAGCCAGCGCTTGCGGCCAGCCTTGCCGAGGCTGGTGTTGCGCACTTCTGCGTTGCCCACTTCGCCGAGGGTGGCGTAGCACTCGCGGCGCACCAGCCGCACCTCGGTGGAGGGCAGCTTGAGGGCGACGTAGTCACCTTCCTTGGCGACCACCTGGGCACTGGCCCCAGCGGTTCGCACCATCTGTCCACCCCGACCGGCGTAGAGCTCCACGTTGTGGACGCTTGAGCCGAGGGGGATGGCGGAGAGGGGCAGGGCGTTGCCGGTTTCGATCGGCGACTCGGGGCCGGACACCACTTGCTGGCCGATCTCGATGCCGGCCGGCGCCAGGATGTAACGCTTCTCGCCATCGGCGTAGAAGAGCAGCGCCAGGCGGGCGTTGCGGTGGGGGTCGTAGTGGATCGCGGCCACCTTGGCGACCACGCCGTGCTTGTCGCGGCGGAAGTCGACGATGCGGTAGAGGCGCTTGTGGCCGCCGCCGCGGTGGCGGCAGGTGATCACACCGCGGTTGTTGCGGCCCTTGCGGCGGTGTTTGGCCACCACCAGGCCTCGCTCCCGTCCGCGACCGGTGACTTCAGAGAAGTCGCTGGCGACGCGGGTGCGGGTGCCGGGGGTGATGGGGCGGTAATTGCGAATAGCCATGTTGTTTCAGACCCCTCAGGACTCAGGGAACAGCTGGATGGCGTTGCCCTCGGCCAGGCGCACCACGGCTTTCTTCACCTGGGCACGTTTGCCGGCGAAGCGTCCCACGCGCCGGGAGCGGCGCGGGGGATTCATGGTGCTGATGCCGATGACCTTCACGTCGAACAGCTGTTCAACGGCAGCCTTGATGTCGGGCTTGGCGGCCCGATGGTCCACCTCGAAGGTGTACTGGTTTTGCTCGAGGGCCCGGGTGGCCTTCTCGGTGATCAGGGGCCGGCGGATCACATCCGCAAGCCGACTTGAAAAACGCTCAGCCATCGCCGTAGACCTCCTGAATCTTCGCGAGTGCTTCCTCGCTCACCACCAACTTGTTGGCGTGGAGCAGATCGAACACATTGAGCTGATCAGCGGCGATCAGCTTGACCTTCTCGAGGTTGCGCACGGAACGCCGCACCGCCTCGGAAGCACCGTCGAGCACCACCAGCACCTTGGAGCCGGCTTCGATGCCGAAGCGGGCCAAAGCAGCGGTGATCTCTTTGGTTTTGGGGGTGTCGAGCCCCGCTCCGAAGCCTTTCACCACGGTGATGTCGTCGATGCGGCTCATCAGCGCGGTGCGCAGGGCCAGACGACGCTCCTTGCGGTTCATCGCCACGGCATAGCTGCGGGGCTTGGGACCAAACACCACACCACCACCGGGGCGGAGGGGGGTGCGGATCGAACCCTGGCGGGCGCGACCGGTGCCTTTCTGCTTGTAGGGCTTGCGACCACCGCCGGCCACTTCGGCACGGGTGAGCGTGCTGGCCGTGCCCTGGCGGGCGTTGGCCAGCTGACGCACCACGGCGCGATGCACGAGGTCGGAGGCGGACGATTCTTTGGCGACCTTGAGGTCGAGGGCAGCCTTGCCGGCTTCTTTGCCCTGCCAGTCGCGGATTACACAATTAGCCATCGGTGTTCTCCTCAGTTCCCAGCCTTGGCGCCCACCCGGTTCGCCGGGCGGATGTTCAGCAGGGCGCCGGGCTTGCCGGGCACGGAACCCTTCACCACCAGCAGGTTGCGCTCCACATCCACTTTCAGGATGACGAGACCGCGGGTGGTGGTTTGCTTGCCGCCGTAACGACCTGCCATGCGCTTACCGGGGTAAACGCGGCCAGGCGTGGTGCCGGCGCCGATCGAACCCGGCTCGCGGTGGTTCTTGGAACCGTGGGTCATGGGTCCGCGGCTGAAGCCGTGGCGCTTCTGGAGGCCGGAGAAGCCACGCCCCATGGTGTCGCCGCTCACATCGACCTTCTGGCCTGCTTCGAAGGCCGTGACGGTGATGGAGCCACCCAGCTCAAGGCCATCCACACTGTCGACCCGATATTCCTTCAGGTGACGCAGGGCCTCATCGCCCGACTTCGCCAGGTGCCCCTTGGCCGGCTTGTTCACGAGCTTGTCGCGAATGTCGCCAAAGCCAAGCTGCACAGCGTTGTAGCCGTCGGTGCTGGTGCTTTTGAGTTGGGTGATACGGCAGGGACCAGCCTCGATCACGGTGACCGGGATGGATCTGCCCTCTTCATCGAAGAATTGGGACATGCCCAATTTCTTCCCAAGAATGCCGATGGACATAGGAGGGGAAACAACGCCAGCTGGACCACCGCACAACAGGAGCTCAGGGCTCATGCGTCACGGTGAAGCTGAACAAATCAAGGAGCTGCCTGGCTCGGCCAAGGTGGCCGCATGGCGTGGCCCGAGACGAAACTCCGGCGGACGCGGTTGCGATTTCCAAGGGCTAGCAAGGCTGATCTGGATTGGATCAGCGCGGCTGGGACTTATCTGAACCGGACCACAACCTCGGAAGGAGATGTGGCGCGTTCAAGCAGTTTCCCGACGGACCCTGCAACCTGTGACAGCTGCTGGTTCCGTGCTGGCCGAGGACGGCCACCACCACTGGTGACCGTGCGCTGGGAACTGGAGGCCCGGCTAGCGGACGGGCACAGTTCATCAGCACAGTTGACAACCTTACCTCACGGGTTGACAGCTTCCCTCTGCGTGGCGCTGGCGTGAGCTGTCAGACTGCTTTCGAGCTCTGTGATCCTTTGCGATGCCTCTGCTGCTCTCCGGGCGCGGTTTCCGGCAGGACTTGGAGCGGGCTGGGGCCTTGGCTCTCTTCGCCCCGCTCGAAGGTGGCGCAGAAACCCGTCTGATGCGTCGGATGCGGGCGGCGGGGTACCGCGCCCAGCTCACCTCGGCCCGGGGGCTGGGGGATCCGGAAGCCTTTCTATTCCAGCTGCATGGCGTGCGTCCTCCGCACCTCGGCCATCAGAGCGTGGGTCGGGGGGCGGCCGTTGGCGAGGTGCAGCGGGTGATGCCCCAATTGGGGAGCCTGCTCGAGGGGACCCAGCCGATCCTGCTTTGGTTGCTCGAAGGCCAGGTGCTGTCGCGGGCCGAGTTGGGCTCGTTGGTGTCCCTCTGCCGGCGTGAGCCGCGGTTGAAGTTGGTGGTGGAGATGGGAGGGGCGCGGGCCCTGCGCTGGCAGCCCCTCGAGCAGCTGCTTGACGCCTGAGGCGGCCTTAGCCCGCGGCAGCTGGGTCAAGTTGATCTGCGGCGCCAGCAATCAGGATCTGGCGGCGATTGAAGATGTCTGCGGGGTGTTCGCCTTGGCTGGCGTCCACTGCATTGATGTGGCGGCCGATGTGGCCGTGGCTGCCGCCGCCCGTCGCGGCATCGCCTGGGCCGAGGCGCATGGAGCGGCCAGGCCCTGGTTGATGGTGAGCCTCAGCGATGGGGCCGATCCCCATTTCCGCAAGGCCTGGTTTAATCCCCAGCGTTGTCCGCCGGCCTGTCCCCGCCCGTGTGAGCGGGTCTGTCCGGCCCTGGCAATCGGCGTGGCGGCCACCGGTGGGCCCGGGGTGCTGGCTGAGCGCTGCTACGGCTGCGGCCGCTGCCTGCCGGCCTGTCCCGAGGGCCTGATTGAGGAGCGGGGCCAGGTGCTGGAGGCCGGGGGCGTGGCACCCCTGCTGGGCCAATTGCAGCCCGATGCGGTGGAACTCCACACCCAGCCAGGCCGGGGGGAGGCTTTTGCCGAGCGGGTGGCCCAGGTGGTGGCCAGTGGTGTGCCGCTGCAGCGGTTGGCGGTGAGCGCTGGCCTGGAAGGCACGGCCCAGCGGCCAGCGGCCTTGGCCGCCGAGCTGTGGCAGCGCTTTGCCTTGCTGCGCGCCCAGGGCCTCCGACCCCTCTGGCAGCTGGATGGCCGACCGATGAGTGGCGATGTGGGGGCGGGGACGGCCCATGCCGCCGTCAAATTGGCTGCAACGGTGCTGGCCTGCGCTCCCCCTGGCCCCGTGCAGCTGGCGGGGGGCACCAATGCCCACACCCTGCCCCAGTTGCAGGCCGCTGCTTCCCTGCGGCGCCATATTGCCGGCGTGGCCTTCGGTGGGGTGGCCCGCCGTCTGTTGCAACCGCTGCTGCTGGAAGCCCAGGGCCGGGGGCGTCCCCTGCTGGCCGATGGGACCCTCTGGCCCGATGCCCTGGAGCTGGCTCAGGCCTTGGTGGCTCCCTGGCTAGAACAGACCTAGTGCCCGACGATCCGGTGTCCAGCCCTGCCCCGACGGCTCCCCAGCGCGTCACCGACGACCTCGACCGTCTGCTGGAGCTGCTGCCTGAGGTGGTGCAGACGTCGCTGGCGACAGAGGAGGCGCGGGAGCAGCTGTTGGAGGTGGTGCTGGATCTGGGGCGGGTGCCCGAGGCCCGTTACCCCGGCCAGGTTCGGGCTCTGGGTCAGCTGCCCCTGGAGCGCTCCGATCTGGCGGCGGTGGTGGAGCGGCTGGGGATTTTTGGCGGCGACAATCGCGCCGGCATCGAGCGCACCCTGCACCGCATCAGCGCCATCCGCAACCGCAGCGGCGAGATCGTCGGCCTCACCTGTCGGGTGGGGCGGGCCGTGTTCGGCACGGTGGCGATGGTGCGCGATCTGCTGGATTCCGGCGAGTCGCTGCTGCTGATGGGCCGACCCGGCGTCGGCAAGACCACCGCCCTGCGCGAGATCGCCCGGGTGCTGGCCGACGACCTGGGCAAGCGGGTGGTGGTGATCGATACCAGCAACGAGATCGCCGGCGACGGTGACATCCCCCATCCCGCCATCGGCTGCGCCAGGCGCATGCAGGTGGCGCGGCCGGAGCTGCAGCACCAGGTGATGATCGAGGCGGTGGAAAACCACATGCCCGAGGTCATCGTGATCGATGAGATCGGCACCGAGCTCGAGGCCCAGGCGGCCCGCACCATTGCCGAGCGGGGCGTGATGTTGGTGGCCACGGCCCATGGCAACGCCCTCGAGAATCTGATCAAAAACCCCACCCTCTCCGACCTGGTGGGCGGTATTCAGTCGGTGACCCTGGGGGATGAGGAGGCCCGCCGCCGCCGCACCCAGAAGACCGTGCTGGAGCGCGCTGCCGAGCCCACGTTCTCCTTGGCGGTGGAGATGCACAGCCGTCACCGCTGGCTGGTGCACCGCGATGTGGCCCGCACCGTGGATCTGCTGCTGCGCGGTCAGAGCGCCCGGCCCCAGGTTCGTGAGCTCGGTGCCGATGGCCGCCTGCAGGTCGAGGAGGTCGTGCCCCCCGCGGCTTCGTCCCTCGCGAGCCGGCCGCGCATCGTGCCCCGGCCCCTGCCCCTGCCCGTGCCCGACGAGCCCGATGAGCCCGATCCCGGCGAGACCCGTCCCGCCGGGAGGCCCCTGCCCGTGTTGCGGGTGTATGGGGCGGGCATCAGTCGGGGGGCCTTGGAGCAGGTGGTGCGGGCCCGCCAGTTGCCGGTGGAGGTGGCGGGCAGCGTGGAGTTGGCCGATGCGGTGCTGAGCCTGCGCCAGCAGCTCGGCCGGGATCCCCACGTGCGCCGCCAGGCCCAGGACCTCGGCTTGCCGATTCTGGTGCTCAAATCGGCGGCGCCTCCTCAGCTGCAGCGGGCTCTGGAGCGGGTGCTGGAGCGCCGCCGCCAGGACCGTGCTGCCGAGGATCGTGCCGCCCAGGATCCGGCGGCGCTGTCGGCGGCCAGCTCCCAGGGGGACGATGCCCTGGCCGGTCTGGAGGAATGCCGTCTGGCGGTGGAACAGGTGGTGCTGCCCCACGGCCAGCCCGTTGAGCTCCTGCCTCGGAGCGATCGGGTGCGTCTGATGCAAGCGGAATTGGCGAGCCGTTACCGCCTGCGCACGGCCGTGTTTGGCCGTGGATCCGAGCAGCGGCTGCGGGTGTTTCCGGCTTGAACGGGGGGCGGTGGATCGGTCGCGGTTGACGAAGGACCGGGCGCTATGGGTAACTATCTAGGCACCGGTCGCGACCGGCTGCATTGGGTCGTCGCCAAGTGGTAAGGCAGCGGGTTTTGGTCCCGCCATTCCTAGGTTCGAATCCTAGCGACCCAGTTTTTTTTGATGGCCACGCTGCCCCGTCGCCCCCAAACGACGCCCCTGGCTGGGGAGGCACCACTTGTGGTGTTCGACTTCGATGGCGTGCTGATGGATGGCATGCCGGAGTATTGGTGGGCGGCTCGAACGGCGGCCCTGCAGCTCGCCCCTCAGTTGGTGTTGCCGGAGCAGGCTCCCGCGGCCTTCGTGCGTTTGCGACCCCTGATTCATCAGGGTTGGGAAATGGTGTTGATGGCCGCTGAGCTGGGCCGGGCGGACCTTGACCTGGAGGGCCTGCTGGCCCACTACGACGCGGCCCTGCCCGTTGCCCTGGCGCGTTGGGGTTGGGATGCCGAGCAGCTGCAGCAGCGGCTTGAGCAGGTGCGTGCGGCAGCCATCGCCGCTGAGCCAGCGGCCTGGTTGGCGCTTCACCGGTTATATCCGGGGGTGAAGGAGCGCCTGGCCCGCTTGGCTGGTGAAGGCGCGGACTGGGCCGTGCTCACCACCAAGGGTGGGGCGTTTGCCTCACGGCTGCTGGCCGCCGCGGGTCTGCAGCCTTGGGCGCTCTACGGCCACGAGCAGGGCAGCAAGCCCGTGGTGTTGCGGGGGTTGCTGGCCGAGCAGCGTCCGCTGTGGTTCGTGGAAGATCGCCGCCCCACCCTGGAGACGGTGCGGGCCGATCCGCTCCTGGCCGGGGTGCGCTGTTGCCTGGTGAGCTGGGGCTACCTGGGCCCTCACGACGCGCACAACCTGCCAGCGGACATCGCCTGGCTCACCCCCGAGCGGTTTGCGGCGCCCCTGGCGCAATGGCCCTAGTGGGTTAGAGTACGCGCGTACTACAAGCAATTGGTACGCCGGCCCTCTTTGGTGGCACTTGCTGCTTAGAGGTCGCAGGATGGCTGCCTTCGGGGTCTCCCGGGGCTGTTCCTGCGGGGCCTGCCGAGTTTCGGCCCGCTCCCCGTTCCGGTTCCCGCCCTTGCGGCCTGTCCCATCGCTTCTGATTGCTGCCATGCCCGCCGATCCCACCACCAGCTCTTCCGTGTCACCTTCCTCCTCTCGCACGTCTGCTAGCGCCGCTGCCAATACCCCTGCCAACACCGCCACGAACGTCGCTGCGGCCTCGTCGTCGGCCGATGCCCGGGCGGCCGCTGAGCGGGACAAGGCCCTGGGTCTGGTGCTGAATCAGATCGAGCGCAACTTCGGCAAGGGTTCGATCATGCGCCTTGGTGATGCCTCCCGCATGCGGGTGGAAACCATCGGCACCGGTGCCCTCACCCTTGATCTCGCCCTCGGTGGCGGCTATCCCAAGGGGCGGGTGGTGGAGGTCTACGGCCCGGAGAGCTCCGGTAAGACCACCCTCACCCTGCATGCCATCGCCGAGGTGCAGAAGCGCGGTGGTGTGGCGGCTTTTGTGGATGCGGAGCATGCCCTGGATCCGGTGTATGCCGCCGCCCTTGGGGTCGACATCGAAAACCTGCTGGTGTCCCAGCCCGACACCGGCGAGATGGCCCTGGAGATCGTCGATCAGCTGGTGCGCTCGGCCGCCGTCGACATCGTGGTGGTCGACTCGGTGGCGGCCTTGACGCCCCGCGCTGAGATTGAGGGGGAAATGGGGGATCTGGCGGTGGGCAGCCAGGCCCGCTTGATGAGCCAGGCGATGCGCAAGATCACCGGCAACATCGGCAAATCCGGCTGCACCGTGATCTTCCTGAACCAGCTGCGCCAGAAGATCGGCGTCACCTACGGCAACCCGGAAACCACCACGGGCGGTAATGCCCTGAAGTTCTACGCCTCGGTGCGGCTCGATATCCGCCGCATCCAGACCCTCAAGCGCGGCACCGAGGAATACGGCATCCGCGCCAAGGTGAAGGTGGCCAAAAACAAGGTGGCCCCTCCCTTCCGGATCGCCGAGTTCGACATTCTGTTCGGCCGGGGCATCAGCACCCTCGGTTGCTTGCTCGACCTCGCCGAGGAAACCGGTGTGGTCGTTCGCAAGGGTGCCTGGTACAGCTACGAGGGCGACAACATTGGTCAGGGGCGTGACAACACGATCACCTGGCTGGAGCAGAACCCCGAGCAGGCTGAGGTCATCGAACAGCTCACCCGCCAGAAGCTCAAGGAGGGCTCCGAAGTGACGGCCAACTCGATGAAGCCTCTGGCTGCAGCTGCCAAGGCTGCTGCCACTCCGGCTGCTTTGGCGGAGTCGTCTGCTCTGGGGGAGTCGGCGGCAGCCCTGGCTGAGTTGCCGGTGGCGAGCTGACGGTCTCTCGGCTCAGGGGCGTGTAAACGCGCCCCTGGGCTTGGAGGCCAGGTTGTCGGCTCGGGATCCGCGGGCCGCTTCAGGGTTCTGGAGCACCTGGGCCACCCGTTGCAGTTCCTGGATGGCTTCGGCGCCCTCCAGCTTCACCAGTTCGTGGCCGTTGCGGGATTCCACCCAGCTGACGCCGAAGTCGGACACCAGAAAACGCACCATGTGGTTGGCGTCCAAGTTGGCTACGAAGGAGGCCCCGTGGCCATCACGGCCATCGCCGCAGATGTAACAGGTGGCGGCAATGCCCCGGCCCTGCAGGCTTTTGGCCAGAGCCTGCAGGCTCATCACCAGGTCGTGCACCACGGATCGGTATTGCTCGGCGAGACGCGGGAACACGGCGGAATCCCAAACTGCTTCAAATCCTAATATTTTCTTCAGGATTTGGTGGTGAGCCAGGCGCCCGCTCAACCGTCCGCCAGGGTCCACCAGCCTGCGGCGGGGCCGATGAAGCGCACCGTTACCCAAAAGAGCACGAGGGCAGCGATGCCCACCCAGGCGCCCTTGGTGGTGAGGGTCACGAAGCGATCGGCCTGGTTGCGGGTGAGTGGCAGCCAGCTGGCGATGCGTGGCGAGGTGTCGACCTGCTTGCTGCGATCGGGCTTGATCGCTTTGGGCGGCAAGCCCTGGATGCTACGGCGCTTGGCTTCCCCCATTCCCTTGGCTGCTGCTGCGGTGCGGTGATGGGTCCAGGCTAATGAGGCAGCAGGCGGCTGAGGCTGACCCAGGGTTCGAGGGCGAGCAGCACCTGCCGCCCCCAGCTGCGGCCCCGCAGGCGTCCATCCAGCACAGCAAGTCGCCCTCCCCCCTGGCGCCGCAGGCCGGCCACGCCCAGTTGCAGCCGGTTGAGGCCATCGGGCAGTAGACACTCCCGGAACCAGTCGCGACCGGCCTGGCGCAGGGCCAGCACCCGGGCGGCGGTGAGGGGATCCTCGAGGCTGGCCAGGGGCAGCAGGGCCACCACGATCTGGCTGGGTAGGGGCAGCCGCTGCTGCTGCTCCAGCCACCAGCTCCAGCGGGCGCAGATCACGCCGTTGCCGTCGGGCGCGGTGCTTTCGTGCACCACGCGCGAGCCGAATTCCGCCGCCAAACCACTGGTTAGACCTCGCCGGAGGGCGTCGTCATCGATCAGCACCACGGTGAGTCCGGCCTGCCCTAGCACCAGCCGGCGGCTCTGGTCCAGCAGGTGCTGGCCGTAGTGGGGGCTGTTGGGCAGGGGTTGGCGCAGCGGGGCATAGAGGGGCAGGGGATCGGCCAGGGGCGGATCCCCCAGGCTCACGCTCACCACCGGTTGCAGTCCGAGGGCCACGCCCGGCTCTGGCTGGCCGGCGGCGGCCCGGGCGCTGGCCAGCTGGCCCAGCAGCACCGCTCCGCGCTGCTCCAGCAGGCCCTGCAGCACACGCAGCGGCTCGAGTGGTTGGCGGTGCAGCTGCCACTGCAGCAGCTGGGGATTCACCTGGGCCCAACTGGTCCACCCGTTGCCCTGGGCGGCCAGCCAGGCGGGCCATGGTTCGGGCAGGGGGCGCAGCAGCTGCAGCAGGTGGCGCAGGGGGGCCTCGTCCTCCGGCGCCAGGGCTACCAGCTGATTGGGGCGGCGAGGATGGCTGAGCACCTGGCGGTTGAGGCGCTCGTGCAGGGTCAGCAGGCTGGCTTCCGCCGCCGGCTGGGCCCGCCGCAACTGGTCCCAGTGCTGGGGCACCACCACCACCTCCAGGGCCTGACGCAGCAGGGTGTCGAGCTGTTCCGCCTCGGGAATCACCAGCTGCCGCGGCCCCAGCAGTCCCTGCTGCCAGGCCGCCACCAGTTGGTGGTGGTTGAGCAGCCACACGCGGGCCCCGGCCGGCGGCCGGTCACCCTCGAAGCAGGGCAGGGCCAGGCTGGGGTCGGCCCGTCCGAGGCGGGGCAACTCAACCTGGAGCAGCCGCTGCCGCTGGGCTTCACTCACCACCAAGGCGAGCGGTTCTTCGCTCAGGGCTAGGGGCACCAGCAGGCTGATCCACCAGCTGGGATCGCTGCCCGGGGCCAGCCGCACCAGGGTGTGGTCGCTGCGGCGCAGGCTGCGGGCCACCAGGCGGCTGAGGCTGAGATGGTGGGGCCAGGGCTCGCCGCCCTCGTGCTGCAGCAGGGCTTTGAGTTGCTGGTGGGCGCGGGCTTCGAGCATTCCCAGGCGTCCAACAGACGTAAAGCGTAGGAAGCTGGCTGGATGGCTCTGCCGCGATGATCACCGGCCCCCGCCCCCATGACGTCAGCTCCCCTGCCCGATCCCGCGGCGCCCACGATCAACTCCACCGAGCAGTGGTGCCAGCGGCCCGTGGGGATCGTCGGGCTGGGCCTGATCGGCGGTTCCCTTGGCTTGGATCTGCAGCAGCTCGGGGTGGAGGTGCGGGCCCTGGTGCATCGCGAGGCCACAGCCGAGCGGGCCCGGCAGCGGGGTTTGGCGACGCAGGTCAGCACCGATCCCGCCGTGCTGACGGGCTGCGGGCTGGTGGTGCTGGCCCTGCCCCTCGACCGGCTCCTGGAGCCGCCTGCCGAGCTGCTGGCGGCCCTGCCACCGCAGGCGGTGATTACGGATGTGGGCTCGGTCAAGGCGCCGGTGCTGGCCTGTTGGTCGCCGTTGGTGCAGCGCTTTGTGGCCAGCCATCCCATGGCTGGCACCGCCCAGGCGGGGGTGGAGGCTGGGCAGTTGGGGCTGTTTCGGGATCGCCCCTGGGTGGCCACGCCGGATGCCGCTACCGACCCGGAGGCCCTGGAGCTGGTGCAGGGGCTGGCCCAGGCCGTGGGCGCCCAGTGGCTCACCTGCGCTGCCGCTGCGCACGACCGGGCGGTGGCGCTGATCTCCCATCTGCCGGTGCTGGTGAGTGCGGCCCTGCTGCAGACCGCAGATCGCTCGAGCGCCGATCCCTCGGCTGACGGCGAGCTGGCAGGCCTGGTGCGGCAGCTGGCCTCCAGTGGCTTTGCGGACACCACCCGGGTGGGCGGAGGGAATCCGGAGCTCGGCACCCTGATGGCCCGCTGCAATCAGGAAGCCCTGCTGGCGGCGCTCGACCGTTACCGCAGTGCCCTCGATCAGCTGGAGGCCTGCGTGCGGGAGTCGGATTGGCAGGGGGTGCAGCAGACCCTGCAGCGCTGCCAGCGCCTGCGGCCGGAGTTTCTCTAGGCCTGCTGCCCGCTTGCCCTAGGCCAGCACGAGGGGCTGCTGGCGGCAGGCCAGCAACTGGCGGCAGGCCATCAGGGCTGAGAGGCTGACGCCGGCGGTGCCTTCGCCGGGATAGATCGCATCGCCGCAGAGCCAGAGGCCCGGCAGGGGCGTACGGCTGGCCAGGCCAAAGGGTCCGAAGCGGCTGGGGTGTTGCCCGAGTCCGCCCACGTAGCCGAAGGGGCGGCCGGTCCAGCGCTCAAAGCTACGGGGCGTCGAGGTTTCGCAGTGCAGCCAGGGCTGCTCGGGTAGCTGCAGCAACGCCCGCAGGCCCCGCTCCATGCCCGCTTGAACGCTGGCCTTGCGCGTGGCATAGGCCTCTGGGCTGAGCCCAAACCAGGGCCGGGCCTCCGTGAACACACTGGCAATCACCGTGGCTTCGCCGGCTGGGGCCCGGCCGTCGCCCTCGCGGCTCACCGACACAAACAGTGATCCCGGCTCGTCCCAGGCCCCCTGCAGGTGGGCAGGGCATTGGGGGGGGAGGTCGCGGCGGGCGACAGCCCCATAGAGCACCAGGGCCCCGGAGGGTTCGCCCAGCTGGCTCAGCCGGCGGCGGTAGCCCGCGGGCAGCTGCGGACCGAGCAGGGTCGGTAGGGTTTGGGGTGGCAGGGCCAGCACCACGTCGCTGCAGCGCAAGTGGAAGGGGCGATCTGCTGGTCCGAGGCCCTTCACGTGCCAGCGCTGCTCCGGTGGTCCACCGGCATCGCGTTCCAGGCCTGTGACGCGGTGGCGGGTGCGCAGCTGGCCGCCGGCCTGATGCAGGCCCTGCTCCAAGCCGGCACTGAGGGTTTGCATCGACCCCTCTAGGTGAAACAGCCCCAGGGGCTCCTGGGCCATGGCCAGCACGGTGGCGCCGTAGAGGGCGGCGGTGCGGTCTGCGGGTTCCTGGGAGTAGAGCTTGAGTTGCAGGTCGAGGAAACGCCGCAGGCGGGGATCGCCCGCGGCGCCGCAGAGGTGCAACAGGTCGGCGATGGTGGAGCCCACCAGCAGCCCACTGGCCAGGTTGGCCGGGCGCAGGGCCCCCAGCAGCTGGGCCAGATCCCAGGCGTTGCGGGGGGGCAGCACCGGATCCTGGGCAGCGAAGCCCCAGTTGGCGCGGTGCAGGGCCGCAGTCAGCTGCCAGAACCGCTCGCTGCCGGGAAACTGCGCCTGCCGTTCGGCCTGCCAGCGCGCGGGGTCGCGCCAGAGCTGGACCGGCGGATGGCCATCGCCCAGATCCACCACACAGCCGGGATCGAGCGGGCTGGCCTGGGGCAGGGGAATGCCGAGGTGCTGGAAGATCCGCGCGTGGATCCCCCCCGGCTCGAGCCCCGCCACCTGGGTGGCGCCCACATCAAAGGTGTAGGGCCCACGGCGGAAGGTGCCGGCGCAGCCGCCGCTCTGGTGGTGGGCCTCCAGCAGCTGCACCCGCAGGCCGGCCTTGGCCAGCAGGGCCGCGGCGGTGAGCCCGGCGATGCCGGCCCCCACCACCACCACATCGCTGTGTCCATCCATGGCGGCATGCTGGCAGGTGCCTGATCCGCAGCGCGTCATGGCGGCTGAGCCCCCGGATCCCCTCGACCTCTGGCTGCAACGCCAGCTGGGGCAGGCCGTGGTGGGCCGCACGCCGGTGGGCGGTGGCTGCATCCACAGCGCCTGGCGCCTCGCGCTTGCGGGCGGTGGCACGGTGTTTGCCAAAACCAACACGGCCGCCTGTCTGCCGCTGCTGGCGGCGGAAGCCGAGGGGCTGCAGCAGCTGGCCCGGCACGCTCCAGCAGGCCTGGTGATCCCCGAGACCCTCGCCTTGGGGCTGTGCGGCGATCAGGCCGATGATCCGGGGCCCGCGCAGGCCGTGTTGGTGTTGGGCTGGCTGGAGCTCGGTGGTCCGGTTGGCGCCTTGGCTCAAGAGAGCGCCTGGTTCCAGCTTGGCCAGGGGTTGGCTGGCTTGCACCGCTCCAGCGCCAGCTGCACCCCTCCCCAGGGCTATGGCTGGCCGGCCGACAACTTTCTGGGTTCAGCGCCCCAGCCCAACGGCTGGCGGAGTGATTGGGGGCTGTTTTTTGCCGAGTGCCGTCTGGCGCCCCAGCTGGCCTGGGCTGCGCGCCGCGGCCAGCCCCTGCGTGGAGCCCAGGCGCTGCTCGAGCGGGTGCCGCATTGGTTGAACAGCCATTGCTGCAGGCCGGTGCTGGTGCACGGCGATCTGTGGTGCGGCAATGGTGCCCTGCTGGCCGATGGGCGCGGGGCGATCTTTGATCCGGCCTGCTACTGGGGAGATCGGGAGGTGGACCTGGCGATGGCGCAGCTGTTCGGGGGCTTCCCGCCCGCCTTTTTCAACGGCTATGCGGATGCTTGGCCGCTGGAGGCCGGTGCCCGGGGGCGGATCCCCCTCTACAACCTGTACCACTTGCTTAACCACGCCAACCTGTTTGGCGGCGGCTACGGCCACCGCGCCCAGGCCTGCATCGATGCTCTGTTGTCCGCAGCAGCTGAGCCCTAGCCCAGATACTCCTTGCGTAGGTTCTGCACCTTGGCCACCACGGCGTTGCGCTTTTCGCTGGTGGTGAGGTTGTGCCAGCTCCATTGGCCCACCACCACCAGGCCCAGCAGTTCCAGCAGGCCGGGCACGACGGGCAGCAGGTTGATCGTGTCGAGCACGCCTTTGATCAGGATCTGGGCCACGATCACGGCCAGGATCACGCCGGTGGCCTTGCCGATCCGGCCCATCTGGTTCCAGTCCACCTGGTCGAGGGTGCTGTTCACCTTCGTCAGGATTTCGCTGTAGCGCTCGCTAAAGCTCACCTCGGTGGCGCTGGAGGCTGCTCCTGTCTCCACGTCAGTGGCAGTACCAGTAGCCGTGCCCTGCTCAGTCGCATCGGGGGTCGTATCGCTCATGGACCAGGTGGAGGGGCTGATGTTTGGAATGCTTCATAAGGTATCGGTGTGACCTCCCAAGCGCCAGCGCAGCTCAGGTCGGGTCTGGGCCTGCTCACCGTTCTGCGTCAGATCCTGCTGTCAGCTGCCCCCCAGGAGGGATGCGCCCTGCTGCTCGGCGAGCGGATGGACGATGGCTGGCGGCTGCGCCGGATCTGGCCCTGCTGCAACGTCTGGCCGGTGCCTGGTGAGCGCTGCCGTCGCTTCGCGATCGATCCCCGCGAGCAGTTGTTGGCGCAGAAGTGGGGGCGGGCACGGGGGCTGGAGGTGCTGGGGGCGGCCCACAGCCATCCCCGCAGTCCTGCGGTGCCTTCCAGCACCGATCGCAACCTCACGCTGCAGCCGGCGCTGATGCTGATCCTGGGGCGTGCCCCAGAGCAGGACCAGGATCAGGAGCTGGTGGCCTGGTGGTTGCCGGAGTCGCCCGCCCAGCCCCAGCGCTTGCCATGGAGAATGGAGAGCTGATCCCAGCGGCCATGCTTCCCCCCGATACCAGCGGCGTTCAGCTCAGCCCCGATGAGGTGGCCCGTTTTGCCAGGCACCTGATCCTGCCCGAGGTGGGCATGGAGGGGCAGAAGCGGCTCAAGGCTTCCTCGGTGCTGTGCGTGGGCACCGGCGGCCTGGGCTCGCCTTTGCTGTTGTATCTGGCCGCGGCCGGCGTGGGCCGGATCGGCATCGTCGATTTCGACGTGGTGGATCACTCCAACCTGCAGCGCCAGGTGATCCATGGCACCAGCTGGGTGGGCAAGCCCAAGATCGAATCGGCCAAGGCCCGCATTCTCGAGATCAACCCCCACTGCCAGGTGGATCTCTATGAAACGGCCCTCACCAGCGACAACGCCCTGGAGATCATCCGGCCCTACGACATCGTTTGCGACGGCACGGACAACTTCCCCACCCGCTACCTGGTGAACGACGCCTGCGTGCTGCTGGGCAAGCCCAACGTGTACGGCTCGATCTTCCGCTTCGAGGGCCAGGCCACGGTGTTCAACCTGGATGCCGAAAGTCCCAACTACCGCGATCTGTTCCCCGAGCCGCCGCCGCCGGGCATGGTGCCCTCCTGCGCCGAGGGCGGCGTGGTGGGCGTGCTGCCCGGGATCATCGGCGTGATCCAGGCCACCGAAGCGGTGAAGATCATCACCGGCATCGGTACCACCCTCAGCGGTCGCCTGCTGTTGTTTGATGCCCTGGGCATGAAGTTCCGGGAGCTGAAGCTGCGGCCCAACCCCGAGCGGCCGGTGATCGACAAGCTGATCGACTACCAGGAGTTCTGCGGCGTGGGCGGCACCGCCCCTGGCCAGGAAGAGGCGGGCTCGGTGGAGAGCATCAGCGCCACCGAGCTCAAAGCGCTGCTCGATGGCGACACCTCCGGCCTGGTGCTGATCGACGTGCGCAACCCGCCTGAAGCTGAGATCGCCGTGATCCCTGGCGCCACACTGATCCCGCTGGATCAGATTGAAAATGGCACCGCCGTGGAGCGCATCCAGCAACTGGCCGCTGGCAAGACCCTGTATGCCCACTGCAAGTTGGGCGGCCGCAGCGCCAAGGCCCTGATCGCCCTCAAGCGCCACGGCATCGAGGGCATCAATGTGGCCGGTGGCATCGACGCCTGGAGCCTGGAGGTGGATCCCAGCGTGCCGCGCTACTAGGCCTCGGCACAGGAGCTGTCGCGGGCAGCCATTTCCAGCATCGGAAGCTCGCCAAAACATGCATTAAGCTTGCGCCAAAATACGCATTGGCGGCTGCGCGCCATGGCTTCCGGCTATCGCCCGCGCATCGCCGATGCGGAACTCCAGCTCTGCCTGCAGGCCAGCGGTGCGGTGGTGATCGAAGGGCCCAAGGCTTGCGGAAAGACCCGCATGGCCCAGCAGCTGGCCGCATCGGCGGTGTTGTTGGATGTGGATGCCGCTGCCCGTCAAGCCCTAGCGGTGGATCCGGCGCTGGTGCTGGCCGGCTCCAGGCCGCGGCTGCTGGATGAATGGCAGGTGGAGCCCAGCCTCTGGAATCACGTGCGGCGGGCCGCGGATGCGGCGGCGGCACCCGGGCAGTTTGTGCTCACCGGCTCGGCGGTGCCGGCAGACGATGCGTTGCGGCACACCGGAGCTGGCCGATTTGCCTTTCTGCGGTTGCGGCCGATGACCCTGCTGGAGAGCGGCGCCGGTGTTGGCACCGTGTCATTGGCGGCTCTGCTGGCTGGAGAAGCCCCCCACTGCGCTGATCCCGGTATCACCATTGCCGAGCTGAGCGCACTCATCTGTCGCGGTGGGTGGCCTGCCCAGTTGGAGCGACCCCTGCAGGCCGCCTGCCGCAGTGCCCGCGACTACCTCGAGCAGGTGCGGCAGGTGGATGTGCAGCGCCTGGATGGTCGCCGGCGCGATCCCCAGCGGCTGGGAGCACTGTTGCGCTCGCTGGCACGCAACGTGGCCACCGAGGTGAGTCTCTCCACCCTGGCTGCTGATGCCGGTGGCGCCGATGGCCCCCTCGATCCGCGCACGGTGGCGGAGCACCTGCAGGCCCTCGAGCGCCTGATGGTGATCGAACATCAGCCCGCCTGGCAGCCCCATCTGCGCTCCAAAACCGCCCTGCGTCAGGCCCCGCGGCGCCATTTCTGCGATCCTTCGCTGGCGGTGGCAGCCCTGGGCGGCAGCCCTGAGCGACTGCTGCAGGACCTTGAGTGGCTTGGGCTGCTGTTTGAGTCGCTTGTGATCCGTGATCTGCGCGTGCTGAGTCAGGCGCTGGATGGCGAGGTGTTCCACTACCGCGACAAGAGTGGCCGCGAAGTGGATGCCATCGTGCAGTTTCGCGATGGTCGCTGGGGGGCGCTTGAGGTCAAGCTCGGTCCATCCCAGGTGGACCAGGCTGCAGCCGCGCTGCTGCGTTTCCGCAGCCAGATCGATACAAGCCGCACCGGCAGCCCTGCCTTTCTGGCGGTGGTGTGCGGCTCTGGCTATGGCTACCGGCGGCGCGATGGGATTGCTGTGGTGCCGGTTGGGGCCCTGGGGCCTTGACCGTGCCGCTCAGTAATCCACCCCGCGCTTGAGGTCGACGCCGCGCTCGGCGTAGTGCTTGTGGCACACCATCTCGGAGTGCACGGAGGCCAGGTCGAAGTAGGCGGGCCGATTTTTGCAGCGGCCGGTGAGGATCACCTCGGTTTCGGCGGGCTTGCGTAGCAGCGTCTGCACGATCGGCTCCACCGGCAGCAGCTCGAGATCCACCGTGGGGTTGATCTCATCGAGGATCACCGTTTTGTAGAGGCCGCTCGAAATCGCCGCCCGGGCGATCTCCCAGGCCCGCTCGGCTTCGATGTAGTCGATCGGCTGCTGTTGGCCGCGCCACACAATCGCGTCGCGCCCGGAGCGCAGATGATCCACCAGGTGGGGATAGCTCTCGCGCAGGGCGGCAATCGCGGCGTCTTCGGTGTAGCCGGCGCCGCCTTTGAGCCATTGCAGGATCAGCACCCGGTGGCTCTTGTCCTGGGAGATGCCCCGGCCGATGGCCTGGAGCCCCTTGCCCAGGGCACTGGTGGATTTGCCTTTGCCCTCACCGGTGTAGATCTCCACGCCATCCAGACCACCGGGCCCTTGGTGGGCCCGCATCTCCGAGTGCAAGTCGGCCAGCTGCACCAGGGGGCGGGGGGCGCCGCGGCCGGTGCAGATCACTTCCATGCCGGCGGGTTTGGCCGCCAGGGTGCGAGCCACATCGTCGATGTCCAGCAGCCCCAGATCGAGCACCGGGTTGAGCTCGTCGAGCACCACCACGGAGTAGAGGTCGCTGGCGATGGCGCCCTTGGCGATGTCCCAGCCCCGCTGGGCTTCCTGCCGGTCGAATTTGGTAGCCTCCTCGGCGCTGAAGAACTCACCGCGGCCGGTGCGCACTTGGTCGATCAGGTGAGGAAAGCCCTGCTGCAGGGCCTCGATGGCGGCGTCTTCGTCGTAGGCCCGGCCGGGCCCCTTGAGGAAGCGCAGCAGCAACACCCGGGTGCGTTTCTGCTCGCAGATGCCCAGGCCAATCGTGCGGAGCACCACTCCCAGGGCGGCCTGGCTCTTGCCCTTGCCGTCGCCGTCATACACATGCAGCTGGCCATGGGCCCGCTCATCGCTGCCGGCCGCCGTGCGGATGCCGATGCCCCGGCCCGTACCCCGCTGCGGCGTCTGGGTGCTGCTCATGGGGCGATGTTACCGGCGCTGTTGGGTTGGGGTTGCCAGGATCGGGGTTGGATTCGGGGCTTGATGCACTTTTCCCTGCTTGAACCGCTGCCGCCGCCGCTGGATGGAGCTCTGGCCGCCCTGCGCCAGCAGCTGGCGTCCCTCGATCAGGTGGTGGTGGCCTATTCCGGTGGCGTCGACAGTGCGTTGGTGGCGGCCCTGGCCGTGGAGCAGCGGGGCGAGGCGGCCCTGGCGATCACTGGGGTGTCACCCGCCCTGGCCCCCCATCTGCGGGCTGAGGCCGCGGCCCAGGCGGCCTGGCTGCATCTGGAGCATCGGGAGATCGCCACGGCGGAGCTGGAGGATCCGGCCTATGCCAGCAATCCCGAGCAGCGCTGTTACGCCTGCAAGCGGGAGCTGCACCGGCTGCTCGCGCCGATTGCGGCGGCGGCGGGTGGGGCGGGGGCGACCGTGGTCGATGGCGTCAATGCCGACGACCTCGGCGACCACCGGCCCGGCATCCAGGCCGCCCGGGAGTTCGGCGTGCGCTCCCCCTTGGCCGAAGTCGGCCTCGATAAGGCTGGGGTGCGCCAACTGTCGCGGGCCCTGGGGCTGCCCTGGTGGGACAAGCCGGCCCAGCCCTGCCTGGCGTCGCGGTTCCCCTATGGCGAGCCGATCACGGCGGAGCGGTTGCAGCGGGTGGCGGCGGCCGAGGCCTGGCTGCTGGCTGCCGGCTGGCCCCAGGTGCGGGTGCGCTCCCAGGGCCAGACGGCCCGCATCGAGTTGCCGGCCGATCAGCTGGCAGAGGCCCTGAGCCTCTGGGCTGAGGCCACCCCCCGGCAGGAGCTGGTGGCGGCCTTTCTGGCGTTGGGCTTCAGCGCCGTGGGGCTGGATCTGGAAGGGTTGGTGAGCGGCAAGCTCAACAGGGAGCTGGCATCAGCCCAGCGCCCCGGTTGAGCGGATCCGATTCACCAGGCCCGACCTCAGAAGCTCACCCTCAGAGGGTCACCGCAGCGGTGAAAGCCTGCTCCTGCAACGGATCACGCGGACTGCCGGCGATGGCTGACGGCGTTTCGCGACGGAAGCTGGTGAGCTTGTGGTCGTTCGCGGCAAGCTCCTCGGCGAGCACAGCGCAGGCCTTCTCGGGCATGGTGTGGTCGCCGCAGGTGAACACATCCACCGCGGCATAGCCCGATTCGGGCCAGGTGTGGATCGAGATGTGCGACTCGGCCAGCAGGGCCAGCCCCGTGACGCCCTGGGGTTCGAAACGGTGGGTGATCAGATTGAGCAGGGTGGCACCGGCACGCTTCGCTGCTGCGGTGATGGTGTCCCTGAGGAAAGCTTCGTCGTCGAGACGGTCGCTGTCGCAGCCGTAGAGCTCGAGGATGCAGTGTTTCCCGACCGTATCGGAAACCTGGTGGGGGAGGGGGGCAGCTGGGTTGGTCGCTGCGGTGGCCTCAGTCCATCCCGGGTTCGGGTGGAGGCAGGGCAGGGTCTGGGTCATCGAATCCGATCGACAAGTCGACCACCATACGTGGTGGGACCGGTCAAAGTGCCTAGGACTCTGCTGCACGCTCTCCGCCCCCCTCCAGCAACCCGGCGCGCATCTGCACCACCTGGCTCTGGGCCTGCCAGCCGCCGCTGAAGGCTCCCAGGTGGGTGGCGCTCACCAGGCACTGGTGGCCCTCGCCCACGGCCTCCAGCAGCAGTTGTTGTCGCACCGGATCGAGTTCGGCCAGCACATCGTCGAGCAGCAGTAGGGGGGGCTCCCCCAGCACCGTGCCCACCAGTTCCAGTTCGGCCAGCTTGAGGGCCAGCACCAGGGTGCGCTGCTGGCCTGCTGAGCCGTAGCGGCGCGCCGGTTGCTCGGCCAGGCTCAGCCCCAGTTCGTCGCGGTGGGGGCCCACCGTGCACTGGCCCAGACGCAGCTCCTCGCTGCGCTGCTGCTGCAATTGGGCGAGCAGGGCCTGGCGCCAGGGCTCTTCCGCGTCCTCGCCACTGAACGCGGTGCCGCTCTGGTAGTGCAGCTGCAGCTGTTCGCGACCGCCGCTCAGCCGTTGCTGCCAGGCTGCCGCCAGGGGCTCCAGGCGCTGGATGGCCCGGAAGCGGCGCCGGTGCAGTCGGGTGCCGATCACGGCCATCTGCAGATCGAAGGTGTCAAGCAGGGCCTGCAGCGTGCCGCCGCCCAGGCCGCGCCGCAGCAGCTGGCTGCGTTGGCGCAGCAGCCGGCCATAGCGGCTCAGCAGGTCGCCATAGACGGGCTCCAGTTGCAGCACCACCCGGTCCAGCCACTGGCGGCGAACGGCCGGTTCGCCTCGCACCAGCTCCAGGTCGAGGGCACTGAAGCCCACACAGCGCAGGGAGCCCAACAGGTCGAGCTGGCGCTCGAGCAGCTTGCCATTGCGCTGGGCGGTGCGCCCGCCGCTGCGGCGCAGGTTGAGCTGCAGCAGATCACCGTTGCCGGTGGCGGCTCGCACCTGGCTGCTCGACTCCCCGTGCTGGATCAGGTCGCGGTCGCTGCCGGTGCGGTGGGAGCGCAGGCAACCGAGCAACTCCACCGCCTCGAGCAGATTGGATTTGCCTTCGCCGTTGGCACCGATCACCAGCAGCCGGGGAGCCTCCAGGGCCAGCTCCAGTCGACTGATATTGCGAAAACGCAGCAGCTCCAGGCGGTGCAGCCGGATGGGTCAGACGCGGTGAGCGGTTAAGGTAGACCCACCGGGGTTCGGCCTTGGGCATGTAGCTCAGTTGGATAGAGCATCAGATTCCGGTTCTGAGGGTCGGGGGTTCGAGTCCCTCCATGCTCGTCACCCCACTAGCCCCCAGCGCCCCCGGCAGCCCAAGCCTCGGCGCGGGGGTTTTTTGTGGGCGCTAGTTCTCCAGTCGCAGCCCCATCGCCCGAATGCCGCCGGGATCCACGGCAAAGCCATAGCGCTCTAGGGCCGTGAGGGCTTCCGGCGGTGCGGAGAGGGAAATGCTGCACCCCGCCAGCTCCCGGCGCAGCCGGCCCAGGGCGCCATGCACCAGCACCGCCAGGATCTCGCCCTGGCCAGGTTCGGCTGGATCGGCACAGAGGTCCCAGAGGTTGGCGTTGAGGGCTAGATCACTGGTGGCCCGCACGAAGCCCACCAGTCGCCCATCGGGCGCTTCCACCCCCAGGTGCCAGAGGCTGCGCTCCAGCACCCGCTGCCAGCGGTCGGCCGCGCGGGGCCGATCCCCGCTAGCCAGCAGCAGCCGGTTGAGGGCGTCGGCGCTGGGCAGCCCATCGGCCAGCAGGCGATAGCCCTCCCGCAGGCGCGGGGCTGGGGGCTGGCTGCGAAAGGGAAGCAAGAGGGATTCCAGGTTTGGGTTCAGCCGGTGTTACGCATGCCCGCGGCAATGCCGTTGATGGTGAGCAGGGCCCCCCGCAGCAGTTCGCTGCGGCTGTAGGTGCGGCCATCGTCGCTGGCGGCGGCGGTCGCTTCGCTCATGGGCGGTTGGCGGTTTTGATCGCGTAGCCGCCGCAGCAGGGCCACCTGCAGGAAGCCCAGGGGAATGATCGTGCGGTTGCGCAGATCCACCGACAGCTGCAGCGCCGGATCGCCATCCAGGAGCCGGCTGTGGCCGGTGATCGCCAGCACCAGATCCCGGGTGAGCACGAATTCGGCAGCGATCACCTGGAAGATGTGCTCAAAGGCCTCGTGATGTTCGCTGCGGCCCAGGGCCTGCACGTAGTGGTGGGCCAGATCCAGATCCACCTTGGAGAGGGTCATCTCCACCTTGGAGATCAGCATGCGGAAAAACGGCCAGCGCTGGTACAGCAGCCGCAGCAGCTCCATTTGGCCGGGGTCCTGGTGGAGCTCCTCCTGCAGGGCGGCCCCCACCCCAAACCAACTGGGCAGCAGGAAGCGGCTCTGGGTCCAGCCGAACACCCAGGGAATGGCCCGCAGGCTTGAGAGGTCTTTGGCGCCACCTTTGCGGCGGGCCGGGCGGCTGGAGATCTGCAGCTTGCTGATCTCTTCGATCGGCGTCACCTGCTGGAAGAAGGCCACCAGGTCGGGATTGTCATGCACCAGGGCCCGGTAGTGGTCGCGGGAGCGGGCCGCCAGCCGGCCCATCAGGTCATTCCAGCTGGGGGTGTCGTCGACGGGGGTGCTCACCAGGCTGTTCTGCAGCACGGCGGTGGTGACCGTTTCCAGGTTGTAGAGCGCCAGCTCCGGCAGGGAGTACTTCGAGGCCAGCACCTCGCCCTGCTCGGTGATCTTGATCCGGCCGCTGAGGGTGCCGCCGGGCTGGGCCAGGATCGCCTGGTAGGCAGGTCCGCCGCCCCGGCCCACCGAGCCACCGCGGCCGTGGAAGATGCGCAGGGCAACGCCGTGTTCGATGGCCAGCCGCTGCAGGGCGATCTGGGCCTTGTGGATCTCCCAGTTGCTGGAGAGGAAGCCGGAATCCTTGTTGCTGTCGGAGTAGCCCAGCATCACTTCCTGCAGGGGCTGGCCGCCGTCGCTGGCCAGCAACGCCCGGTAGAAGGGATGGCGGAACAGGGTGCCCATCACCGCCGGGGCCCCCTGGAGATCTTCGACCGTTTCAAACAGCGGCACCACGAGCAAGCCAGCCCGTTGGGCCATCGGGTCCACCAGGCCGGCCTCCTTGGCCAGCAGCAGCACCTCCAGCAGGTCGGACACCGTGTGACTCATCGAGATCACATAGGTGCGGCAGATGCGGGAGCCGAATTCCTGCTGCAGCCGCTGGAGCATGCGGAACACCGCAAAGGTTTCCGCTGCGGCAGCGCTCCACTGGGCCGCGGGCGGCAGCAGGGGCCGACGGGTCTGCAGCTCCGTGAGCAGCCACTCCACCCGTTGCTGCTCGTCCATCTCCCCGTAGGGCACGGGCAGCTGCAGGTAGCGGCTGAGTTCGTCGAGGGCGTCGCTGTGGCGGGTGCTCTCCTGGCGGATGTCGAGGCTGGCCAGGCAGAAGGCGAAGATCTGGGCCTGGCTGATCAGGTGCTGCAGCAACTCGCAGCTGAGGCCGGTGCCTTCGAGGCTGTCCTGGATCAGCTCCAGGTCGTTGCGAAACTCATCAACCGTGCTGTAGTGCAGCTCCTGGGAGGCGGGGGGCGTCAAGCTGCCGCCCATCGGCGGCGGCGGGGCACTGCCGTCACAGGGGGATTCCCAGCCCGCATCGGCCAGCTGTTGGTTGCGCTGGTGGGTCAGCCGCAGCCGTTCCAGGGTGTAAGTGAGCTTGAGCCGGTAGGGCTCGAGTCGGTAGCGGGCCGCCCGTTCCTCGTAGATCTCGGGGAAGCGCAGCCGGTCCATCTCCAGCGATTCGAGCAGGGCTGGGCTCACCTGGCTCCACTGCATCGAGATGCTGAGCTGGTCGCGCAGCTCCGTCACCGCCTTCACATAGCGCTCCAACATCAGCTGCCGCTGGTAGCAGGCGGTCCGCCAGGTGATGTCTGGGGTCACCGAGGGGTTGCCGTCCCGGTCGGAACCGACCCAGGAGCCGAAGGTGCAAAACGCATCCCGCGGCGGCTCCACGTCGGGGTAGCTGACCTTCAGGGCGGTGCGAATCCGATCGCGCAGCTGGGGCATGGCATCGAAGAGCACCTGCTGGAAGTAGTGCAGGGCGTAGTCGACCTCGTCGAGCACCGTGGGTTTGAACTGATGCAGTTCGTCGGTGCGCCACCACAGCCGGATCTCTTCCTCCAGCTGCAGCCGCAGGCTGTGGCGCTCCAGGCTGTTGAGGCCGCTGCCCTGCTCAAGCTTCTGGATGAGGGTGGCCACCCGCCGCTGCTTGTGCCGCACCGTGTGGCGCACGATCTCGGTGGGGTGGGCCGTGAACACCAGCCGCAGGTCAAGGGTGCGCAGCAGGTTTTCCAGCTGGGCTGGAGGCACATTCAGGCTGCGCAGCCGCTCGAACAGTTGGCGGAAGGTGGCGGGGTCGGTCTGGTTCGCCAGCGCCGGCAGGAAGGGGTCGCTGTTGCAGCTCTCCTGGTTCTTGAGGCTGTCGAGGTAGCTGTCCTCCTCGATGTGCTGCTCGAGAATGTTGACCAGTTGGAAATAGAGGGAGAACGCCCGGGCCGCGGCGATCGCTTCGGCCAGATCCATGTCCCGGATCAGCTGCACGATCGCGCTGCTGGCATCGCCGCCGGTGCTCTCCTCCCCCTCGCTGGGGTCGCTGAGGTGTTTCAGGCGCAGCAGCCGCTCCGCCTGCCCGGGCGGGCATTCGCTGCGCAGCACGGTTTCCCACAGGTCTTCGACCAGCTCCAGGCGCTCGCCCAGCAGGCGGGTGACCCGTTGCGAGGTGGGCGGGGTGGGCATGGACTGCCGCATGGAAGCCGGATCGGCAGCACGTGGATCCATGATCATCCCAAAGGACCCGGCCCTCCGACTGTTCCAGTTGCGTCCAGCAGTCCAGTTGCCTCCAGCAGGGCTGTTTCCTGGTCGGCCATCGCCTGGATCTCCCAGCTGAGCAGGTCCCTGATGGAGAGGCCGGCCCCCTGACCCGCCAGCCAGCGCATGGCTTGATTGCCGTTGTTGAGCACGGTCTCCAGCGGGGCCAGCACGGGGGCCAGGTCTCGTTCGGCTGCCAGGGGGGCCAGCTCTGCCAGTTGTTCGCGCAGCCAGTGGCGGGCGATCACCGGCGCTCCGTCGCGCCAGTGCGTCAAGGAGGCGTCGAGGCTGGAGCGTGCAGCGGCGCGGTCGTTGGCATCCGCCAGCTCGGCCAGTTCGGCTGGGCTGAGGCAGCTGGCCTGCAGTGGGTCGTAGCGCTTCGGGTCGCGCAGCAACTGCTGCAGGCGCAGTTCGGCGTAGGCCGTGATGGCCAGCAACACCAGCGGATCGGTCACCAGATCGCAGATGCGGATCTCCAGCCGGTTGAGGTCGTGGGGCCGGTTGTCACCGTTGGGCCGCACCGAGGTCCAGAGGTGGCGCACGTTCTGCATCGTGCCCAGCTCCAGCTGCTGGTCCATCCAGCGGATGTAGTGCTGGTGGTCCACAAACAGCGGCACATCCGCGGGCGTCAGCGGGAACTGCAGCCAGCGCTGGGAGTGGGCACCGGTGGCCACCCCGTCGAGGAAGGGTGAGCTGGCACTGAGGGCCAGCAGCAGGGCCGCCTCGCAGCGCAGCAGCCGCAGCCCGGCAAACAGGGGCTCCATGGCGTTCAGCCCCAGGTTGATGTGCACGCTGGCGGTCACCACCTTGGTGCCGTAGGTGGTTTCGATGTAACCGTGGTACGGGTTGGTGGGGTCGGAGCGCTCGAAGCGGTGGCTGTCGCCCAGGCTCAGGGTGCTGCCGGGCAGCAGGGTGAGATCGCGGCCGGCCAGCCACTGGCGCAGCCGCTGGCGCGGCTCGAGCAGCAGCTGCAGCTGGCGGGCGTAGCTGGCATCCGGTGGGGTGATGTATTCGAGGTTGCGGTGGTCCGGCTCGGTCACGAAGCCCTCCAGGGCCGCCGCCGCCTCGGCGGAGCAGCCCACCACCGTGCCGTCGGCCCGGCCGGTGTACAGCTCCACTTCAAAACCCTTCAGCAGCAGGGCTGTGCTCATGGCTGGGCCGGGAGTAGACAGGCCAAGGCCTTCAACATGCCGCGGGCCTTGTTGAGGGTTTCCTGGTATTCGGCTTCGGGCTTGGAATCGGCCACCACGCCGGCGCCGGCCTGCACCTGCACCCGCCAGCCCCCCTCGGGATCGGGCAGCACCACCATGGTGCGGATGGTGATGGCGGTGTTGAGGGCGCCGGCCAGATCGACGCCGCCATACACCCCGGAATAGGGGCCGCGGGCATCCGGCTCCAGGGCATGGATCAGCTGCATGGCGCGGATCTTGGGAGCGCCGCTCACCGTGCCGGCAGGGAACGAGGCCATCAGCAGGTCCCACACCGTTTGCCCCTCCGCCAGCAGCCCCTCCACCTGGCTGACGATGTGCATCACGTGGGAATAGCGCTCGATCACCATCAGGTCGCTCACCTTCACGCTGCCGGGCTGGCAGACGCGGCCCAGGTCGTTGCGGCCCAGATCCACCAGCATCACGTGCTCGGCCCGTTCCTTGGGATCGGCCAGCAGGTCGGCCTCCAAGGCGAGGTCTTCGGTCTCATCGGCGCCGCGCGGGCGGGTGCCGGCGATCGGCCGCAGGGAGGCTTTGACGGCCCCATTTGCGGTGGGTTCGGCCTTCACCATCACTTCGGGGCTCGAGCCGATCAGGTACCAGCCGCCGAAGTTGAAGAACGCCATGTAGGGCGACGGGTTCACCATCCGCAGGCTGCGGTAAAGCTCGAACGGATCGCTCTCGATGCGGGTTTCCAGCCGCTGACTCAGCACCAGCTGAAAGACGTCGCCCGCTTCGATGTGCTCTGCGCCACGGTGCACGGCGGCTTCGAAAGCGGCCTGGCCCACGTTGCTGCGCGTGGTGAGGTCGCTGGCGATTTCACGGGCGCTGGCGTCATGCCAGCGCAGGGGGGTGACGCTGTCCGGCAGGGGCCCATGCATGCGCTCCTCCAGGGTGGCGATGCGGGCGGTGGCGGCGGCGTAGGCGGCCTGAGGATCCTGGCCGCTGCTCAGGTCGGCATAGGCCACGGCCGTGATCTGGCGCTTCACCTGGTCGAACACCAGCAGGCTGTCGGCCAGCATCCAGCAGCCATCCGGCGGAGCACCCTCCGGGGCTTGGTGCACCGGCACGCTCGGCTCGATCCAGCGGATCAGCTCATAGCCCCAGAAGCCGAACAGCTGCCCCACCGGCGGCAACCCCGGGATCGGGGCGCTGGTGAGGGGCTCCAGGCACTGGCGCAGCAGGGTGAAGGGGTTGCCCTGCAACGGCTCACAGCGGCCGTCGCGCCAGCGGCGCTCCGAGCGATCCCCGCGGCTGGTGAGGGTCCAGAGGGGGTCGCTGACCACGAAGCTCCAGCGGCCGATTTGCTCACCCCCCTCCACCGACTCCAGCAACACGCCGTGGTCGTGGCTGGCGCCCACCTTCAGCCAGGTGGTGAGTGGCGTTTCCAGGTCGGCGGGCCAGCGCTTCCACAGGGGAATGAAGCTGTTGCCAGCCGCCGCCGCCTCGAGGAACGCCTGCTTGGCAAGGCCATCGCGATCGGGGCTGGGCATCGGGCGGGCAGGCAAAAAAAACGGGGCGCCTGGCCCCGCCTTTATAGGAGCTGATCGGCGCAGCTCAGGCGTCGAAGGTGTTCATGCCCGTGAACTTGAGGTTGGCGGGATTGGGGTTGGCACCGATCCGGCGGGGGTTATGCCCCACCATGGCGCGGCCTTCGTTCACCTTCTCGGGGAAGACGCCGTCTTTGGGGTGCAGGAACTCGGTGTCGCCGCCGGGGAAAATCCGGTAGATCTTGTAGTCCTCGATCCGGGGCTTGAACTTGGTGCGCAGCTGGGTGCCGAGCGCCAGGCACTGCTCCTTGCGGGCGAAGTACATCAGGTTTTCGCCCGCGTTCATGTGGGCGGCGCCACCGGTGGGCAGCTCAAACACCTGTTCCTTGGGGCTGGTCCAGGTGATGGCGTATTTCTCCTCGGTCTCGGCGGAGTTCAGCAGGCCGCCGGTGCTGCCGATGTACTTCGGGAGTTGACCGCTGAGCGCCGTAGCTGCCATGGCTTTGGATCGTTTCAGCCGGAAGCTAGCACCGTGTTTTTAGCCCCATCCCGGCTTCTGCTGCAGTCTTCACACCCGTCAACAAACGGCGTCTCCCGTCGGATCCTCAGCACACGGGAAAGAACACGGTGAGGCCGCTGCCGCTGCGTTCCGTCAGGCGGCCGCCGAGGCGATGGAACAGCCGCTGCGTGGCCTGGCGGCTGAGCTGCAGGCTGCCGGTGGCGGGGTTCCAGCTCAGCACCGGACCCACCAACTCCCGCTGTTCATCGTCTTCTGCGGCGGCGCTCTCCTCCGGGCGGTGGCCCTCGCTGCTGAGTTGCAGCTTCAGCCGTGAGCCCGCTGGCAGCAGGCTCACGGTGACGCGGCTGCCGCTGGGCAGGCCGCGGCTGAACCGATCGATCAGGCCGCCCAGCGTGGTTTCCAGGCGGGCCGGATCGCTCAGCACCGGCGATAGGCCGTCGGCGATCTCCAGCGCCAGCTCCAGGCCCCGGCGGGCCAGCTGCCGCTGCCACAGCTCCTGGTGTTGGCGCAGCACCTGGCTGAGGTCGGTGCGGGCCAGGGCGTGATTCTCGAGGGGGGTCTCGCCGCCCGGTTGGCGCTGCAGTTCAGCCGCCAGAAAGATCAACCCAAATCGGTCAATCTGCTCGCTGCATTCGCCGTCGATCTGCTCCAGGCGCTGGCGCACCACGGGTGAGAGATCACCGCGCCGCAGCAAAGAGCGGATCAGGGTGCGAATCGTGGCCAGCGGCGTGCGCACCTCGTGGGTGAGGGCCTCCAGCAGGGCCAGTTCGCTGCTGATGGCCCGGGGGGTGTCGCCGCCGGGGCTATCCCGGCCTGTGCCGCCGTGCACCAGGGGTTGCAGGGTGAGGCTGGGGGCCATCGCGGCCAGCCGTTCGCCCATCCGCGGCCAGAACCGAAGCCCCAGCTGGTCGTCGCTGCGCAGGGGGCCCAGCCGTTGCAGGGCGCTGCGCAGGGCTGATGAGGCTTCCGGGTCGCGGGCCAGCAGCCGTTCGTGGATCAGCCGCAGTGCTTCCGAAAGCGCTGCCGGGTCGAAGCGCACGATCAGGCGCCGGCCTTCGGGCGGGCCATCCAGGCAGAGCGCCACCTGCAGCTGGGGGGTGATCACCAGCAGCAGTGGATCGGTGCCGTCCTCCTCCTCCAGCACCAGCCGCTGGAAGCCACCCGTGCTGGCTGCCCTGCCCGTTCCGGGCAGCAGTGGTGCGGAGCCGGGTAGCAAGTCGTCCAGTTCGCGCGGGGCCCACACCCAGCCCTGGAGCTGCTGCACGAGGGCCGGTTCGTAGAGCGCGGGCAGGGGGGCGGCCAGCCACAGTCCGTCGAGGGGCTGGCTGTGCAGCAGGAAATCGTCCTGCAGGGTGGCCAAGGCTGCCCACCACTGGCGCCGCACGGTGTCTTCGCTGCCGCCACCCGCCGGCACGCCCTCGGCGAGGCAGCGTCGCAGGTCGGCCAGGCTCACCAGCGCCCCTGGGAGATGCGGCCCCGGCGTGCCACGGAGGCACACAGGCCAAGGGAGATGAAGTTGACGAGCATGGCGGAACGTCCGTAGCTGAGCCAGGGCAACGGGATGCCGGTGATCGGTCCCAGGCCGATCGTCATGTTGATGTTGATGACCACCTGAAACATCAGCATCGCGCCGATTCCCACCACGACCAGCGCTTCGTAGTCCGTGCGGGCCCGTCCGGCGATCCGCAGCAGGCGCCACATCAGCAGCACAAACCCAGCCACCACCAGCACTGAGCCAAGAAAGCCGGTTTCCTCGCCGAGGGCGCTGAAGATGAAATCGGTGTGCTGCTCGGGGATGAAGCGCAGCTTGGTGAGGGAGCCATTCATCAGCCCCGTGCCCCAGATCTGGCCCGAGCCGATGCCCACGGTGCTCTGCAGAAGGTGGTAGCCGCCACCGAGGGGATCCTGGGCAGGATCAAGAAACAGGGTGAGGCGAGCCCGTTGGTGGGGCCGCAGCCCGTGTTCCCACAGCCACGGGGTCGCCACCGCGAACACCCCTTGCACCGCCAGGCTGATGGCCAGGGCCACCCGTTTCCAGGGCAGGCTCTTCCAGGCCAGCCAGCCCATCAGCGGAATCCAGCCCAGCAGAAGCCAGGGCAGGGTGCCGGCCACGATGGCCGCCACCAGGGGAGAGAGCAGCAGGATCAACCAGGCCCCGGGCATCCCGGCCCAGAACAGCATCACCAGCAGCACGGCTCCAAACACCAGAGAGCTGCCCAGGTCGGGCTGCACGAACACCAGCAGCCACGGCACACTAATGAGACCAACGGGCCGCACCAGATCGACCGGTCGATCCACCGGGTGCCTTGCCAACACGCCGGCCAGCAGCAGGATGGCACCCACCTTGGCGAATTCCGAAGGCTGAACGTAGAAGCCACCAATGTTGATCCAGCTCTGGGCCCCTAGGGCGCTGGTGCCCACGATCCGCACGGCGATGAGGCTGGCCACCATGGCGCCGTAGATCGGCCATTTCCAGGGGATCAGGCGCTCCAGTGGCAGTCGCGCCAGCAGCAGGGCCACCACCATGCCCACCGCAGCCGTCACCCAGTGCTGGTACCAATCGGCGTAATCCGCCTGGCGCTGGGTGCTGGCGATCAGGATCCCAGCCAGCGCCACCATGGCCAAGGGGATCCCCCAGAGGATCAGGTCGACCTCGGCCAGAGGGCTCTTCTTCCGACCCTGGCCGCTGAAGAATCGATTTTTTCGCCGTCCCCACTGGCCCAGCATCGGAGTCAGGCTGGCACCAGGTGGGTGGCTCCGATGCGCTGGGCCAGGCCCAGGAAGGCTTGGGCGCTGGCCGAGTCGGGATGGCTGAGCACCACGGGACGGCCGCTATCGCCGCCTTCCCTCACCGGCATCTCCAGGGGCAATTCGGCCAGCAGGGGGACGCCGGCTTCTTCCGCCAGGCGGGCCCCGCCGCCGCTGCCAAACAGGGCATAGCGCTTGTCGGGAGCATCCGGCGGAATGAAGACGCTCATGTTTTCGACCACGCCCAGCACGGTCACCCCCATCTGCAGGAACATCGCCAGGCCGCGCCGGGCATCGGCGAGGGACACCTGCTGCGGGGTGGTGACGATGATCGCCCCGGCCATCGGCACGGCCTGGGCGATGGTGAGCTGGGCGTCACCGGTGCCGGGCGGCAGATCCACGATCAGCACATCCCGCTCGCCCCACTCCACTTGATAGAGGAATTGGCGAATGATGCCGTTGAGCATCGGACCCCGCCAGATCACCGGTTGGTTGTCCTGGATCAGGAGTCCCATCGACACCATGGCGATTCCACAGGTCTCGATGGGGGTGAGCACCTGATGGGCACCTTCGCCGCGCACCTCAGGGGTGCGGTCAGCCACTCCCAGCATGGTTGGGGCGTTGGGGCCGTAGATGTCGGCATCCAGCAGGCCAACCCTCAGTCCGGAGGCGGCCAAGGCGCAGGCCAGGTTGACGGCAACCGTGCTCTTGCCCACGCCGCCCTTGCCGCTGCTGACGGCGATCACCTGGCGCACGCCCGGGATGGCCTGGCGTTCGGGTACTTGTCCCTGGCCGCCCGCGCCATGGCCGGCCGCCCCGATCGGGGCGGCGCCGGCTGGTTGGGCCAGTTCGATCTGCACGTCGTTCACCCCGTCGAGGGCAAGCAGGGCGGCCCGGGCCTCGGCGGCGATGCGGTCGCGCTGGCTCTGGGCAAAGCCGGGTAGGGCGAGCCGGAACACGGCTCGACCGCCTTCCAGCCGGGGCTCCTGAATCCAGCCCAGCTCCATCAGGCTGCGCCCGCTGCCCGCATCCTGGACGGCGTTGAGGGCGGCAAGGGCCTGCTCCACAGAAGCCATCGGGATTGCGAACAAGGCCCGCGATCCTAGGGGCCATGGCCGAAGCCATGACAGACCCTCTCGAATACTTGTGTGGGTGGGGGGTGGCCTGAAAGGGTGAGACCTTTCTGGCGCTCTTTCGGCGCACTGTCGATGCTCAAGGCCCTGCTGGCGCGTGGCAAAAACAAGCTGGTCGGACGGGCCTCGAAGCCCCAGGGGCAGGAGCTGGCCCTGGAGGCGCCGCCGGCCGATTCGCGCCAGCGAGCCAAGGCCCTGCTCATGGGCCTGCAGGACTCCATCTGCGCCGGTCTGGAGCAATTCGATGGCGTGGGCCGTTTTGAGGAGGAGAGCTGGGTGCGCCCCGAGGGCGGCGGCGGCCGCTCACGGGTGATCAAGCAGGGCCGCGTGTTCGAGCAGGGCGGCGTGAACTTTTCCGAGGTGGAGGGCTCCGAGCTGCCCCCCTCAATTCTGAGCCAGCGGCCCGAGGCCAAGGGCCACCGCTGGTTTGCCACCGGCACCTCGATGGTGCTGCACCCCCGCAACCCCTACATCCCCACCGTTCACCTCAACTACCGCTATTTCGAGGCGGGCCCGGTGTGGTGGTTCGGTGGCGGCGCCGACCTCACCCCGTACTACCCCTTCCTGGAGGACGCCCAACATTTCCACCGCACCCTCAAGGGGGCCTGCGACAGCGTGAACCCCGCCTATTACCAGGTGTTCAAGCCCTGGTGCGATGACTACTTCTTCCTGAAGCACCGCGGCGAGACCCGTGGTGTGGGCGGCATCTTCTACGACTACCAGGATCCACGCGGCGTGCTCTACAAGGGCCAGGACCCGAGTGGTCCGGCCGCGGCCGCCAGCCAGGCCGTTGGTGCGTTGAGCCAGAGCTGGGAGCAGCTGTTCCAGCTGGCGTCCGCCTGCGGCAATGCCTTCCTGCCGAGCTATGTGCCCATCGCCGAGAAGCGCCAGTTCACTCCCTTCGGCACCCGCGAGCGCGACTTCCAGCTCTACCGCCGTGGCCGCTATGTGGAGTTCAACCTGGTGTTCGACCGGGGCACGATCTTCGGCTTGCAGACCAATGGCCGCACCGAGTCGATTTTGATGTCGCTACCGCCGCTGGTGCGCTGGGAATACGGCTATCAGCCAGAACCTGGCAGCCGCGAGGCCCTGCTCACCGACCTGTTCACTCGCCCCCAGAATTGGTTGGAGGACGGCTCGCTTGTGGGGCGCTGCGCCCCCCATCAGGCGGTGAATTGATCGCCACACCTGCTGGCTCCTGAGCCAAACCCGCCGGCTCAAGGCCCTGCTGCAGCGCACTCACCACCCGCTCGGCAATCGCAGCGATCGCCGCATCGCGGCTACCGGGATTGCGCAGGGCCGCCTCCAGACGGCCCTCCAGCTTGCCGATCTCCAGGATGGCAATCCCACGTCTGGGGGCCCCGAGGCCCTGGCGGTAGAGGAGGGGGTAGGGGCCAAAAGCGTGCGCCAGGCTCTCGTCGAGGCGGCTGGGTGGGCGATGCAGCGGAGGGATCAGGCCCGATCCCACCCCGTCGGGGCCGTAGGCGTCGTAGTGAATCTCCAGGGCGTAGCCGCCTGCTTCGGCATGGGCCTTGCCCACGCTCCAGTTGGTGCGGGGGTCATCGCCGTCGGCGATCGTGCGCACGGGCGGGTCGTAGAAGCGGATCGCCAGGCCGCGCTGCTGCCCAAGGGCCACCACTGCCTTGGCGGTGAGCAGGTTCCAGTAGAGCTCGTCGCGGATGCCGCGCTGCATCGGGGGGGCCCCTGCCAGATCCACTGCGGCGCCAGCCGTACCAGCCCCGCCGATGCCTTGGGAATCGGCATGGCCAGCCAGTACCAGGATTTCGGTGCGGCTGGGCAAGGGGACTTGGCCTACCCAGTTTTTGCTCAGCCGGCTGCGGGGGCCCGTCAGAGGATCCGGGTTGGCCAGCAGCGGGGCCTGGGCCGCGGCGGCGGCGCCCAGGGTGAGGGCCCCGAGCAAGACGGCACCAAGCCAACGACGTCGATCCATGGCAGGGCTGGTGGAAGGGCTAGATGGGGGAGCTGAGCAGCTTGCCGTCGCTGAACAGGCCCAGCTGGGGGCCGAGTTCCAGCTCGAGGGCGATCAGCTCGTCGCGGTGGGCCCGCAGCCGCAGGGCACTGCCGGTGGCGCTGTCGTGGCTGATCAGGCGCAGCTCCAGGGTTTCGGCCCGCATCGCCCGGTTGCGGTAGATCAGACCCGCCGCAGGGCCCAGCAGCGCCAGCAACAGGGGCCACCAACCGAGCTGGGGCAGCAGTTGCCTCAGCACCAGCCCTAGGCAGGCGGCCCCTACGGCCCCGAGCACTGACAGCAGCACGGCCAGCCAGGGACTGGCGGCGACTTCGGCGCGGAAGCGCAGGTGACGCCGCTCCGGATCACTCGATTCGGTCTGCCAGCCGCGCTGCTGCAGCCACTCGGTAAGCCGGGTCAGTACCTCCAGCGGCGGCCGCGACGAGCGCACGTCCACCACGGTGGTGCGGTCTTTGCTGGCGGCCCGCAAAAAGAACACCAGGCCGATGGCCAGGAGCAAGGTGAGCAGCAGGGTGGAGCCGAGGTTGGCCATCGCTCCATTGTGCCGCCGGCCCGGCGAGCCGTGGCTTGCCAGCATGGGGACGCACTTGCCCCCTCTGCATGGCCGCCCCGTCCGCTCCCAGCAACTTGCCGGCACCCGCCCGCTTCGCCGTCTTCGACGCTGACCTCGACGCGGAGTGGGCCTCCCTGTATGCCGGCGCGCGGGCCCTGGCGGTGGACACCGAAGCCATGGGCCTGATCCACGGCCGTGATCGCCTCTGCCTGGTGCAGATCTGCGACGACCACGACAACGTGTGCTGCATCCGTCTGGCCAGGGGCCAGAGCGAGGCGCCCCGGCTCCAGGCGCTGATGGAAAACCCGGCGATCGAGAAGGTGTTCCACTTCGCTCGCTTCGATGTGGCCGCCCTGGCCGAAAACCTCGGCATCACGGTGGCACCGATTTTCTGCACCAAAGTGGCGAGTCGTCTGGGTCGCACCTACAGCCCCCGCCACGGCCTCAAGGAGGTGGTGCAGGAGCTGGTGGGCGTGGAGCTCGACAAGCAGGCCCAGAGCTCCGACTGGGGCCGGGTTGAAGATCTTTCCGACGTCCAGTTGGCCTATGCCGCCGGGGATGTGCGCTACCTGCTGCCGGCCCGGGACCGGCTGGAAACCATGCTCAAGCGCGAGGAGCGTTGGGAGCTGGCCCAGCGCTGCTTCGGCTGTCTTCCGGTGTTCGCCGACCTCGATCGCCAGCGCTTCCACCTGCTGTTCGAGCACTCCACAGGCGGCAACCGCTGAGAGTGACTGGGCGAGATCAACCCGGCGGGGCGTCAGTCTTCGACGATTCAGTTTTCGACGATTCAGTCTTCAACCATGAAGTTCTCGTCGTTGCCCACCGCCTCCAGCAGGGAGGTGAGTAGCTCGTGGTGGTTGGTGCCGTTGCCGAGGGCGTCGACCAGCATCTGCTCGGCCAGGGCCAGTTTGTCGGCGCTCTCCCGCAGCCCTTGCTGGGAAGCTTTCACATCCACCTTGCGGCGGGCGGCCGCCAGGCTGATGCCCAACTGGCTGGCCAACTTGCCGCAGGCGGCGTTGTAGGCCCGATCGGGAATGCCGGCCATGGGCGGCGCAAGCGCAGGGGATGGCCGCATCATCCCAGCAGGCGCTGCTCCACCAGGGCGGCCAGCTGAGCGCTGCCGCCGGCTGGCCCCATGCGGCGGCGGCCCCAGGCGCCGCGCCGCGCCCGTTCGGCGGGATCCTCGAGCAGCTCCTGCAGTTGCCGGGCCAGTTGCTGCGGGCCCTGGCAGGGCAGCACGGCGCCGCCGAGCAGCCGGCTCTGGCGGCGGGCAAAGCTCGCTTTGAACTGCGGACCCGGACCCGGCAGCGACAGGGACGGCACCCCCAGTCCCGCCAGCTGTTCGGTGGCGGTGCCGGCGGTGGCCAGGCCCAGTTCGGCCCAGCTCGCCCAGTGGCTGAAGCTGTGCTGCCCGAGCAACAGCTGCCAGCGACCCCGCTCCCAGCTGGCGTTGGCGCCGATGGCGGCCGCTTCCGCGCTCAGGGGCATTGGGGTGAAGCCCGCCGCGCCCAGCAGCCCGGCCCAGGCCTCCCCCCCCGGCGTTGAGCCCGAGGCCACGAGCACCACGGTGTCCTGCGGCGGCTGCCACAGGGCCAAGCAGCCCAGCAGCCGGCGGGCGTTGGCGAGGGCTTCGGGCAGGCGGCTGCCGGCCAGCAGGATCAGGCGCCGTTGGCTCTGCAGCCAGGCCGGCAGTGGGGCGTGGGGGAAGCCATCCATCATCGGGTTTCCCGGCGCCAGGGCCGCCACCCCATGCCGGCGCAGCCCCTTGGCGGTGAGCCTGTCGCGCACGGCCACGAGCCGGCAGCGCCGGCTGCCCATCACGGCCCATTCCCAGGGATCCCATTCGCTGCCCTTGCAGCGGTGGTAGGCATCCGCCAGGGGCGAGGGACGCCAACCGGGTGGCCCCGGCGAGGCCCAGGTGCAGTCGCTCTTGGGGGTGCCGATGAAGCCGAAACGGCCGCCGCCGCTCCAGGCCAGCAGCAGGGGCAGCAGGTCGCCCACCGCCAGCACCGGATCGCCCCCTCGGGCCCAGCGGCGCACCAGCTGCAGCTGCCGCCAGCTCAGCAGGGGCAGGCCAGCGGCCAGGTCGCGGGCCAGGCCCCGCAGGCTCTGGTTGCTGAAGCCGCCGCTGGGCAGCTGCAGCTGGGGGCCGAGCCGCTGCAGATGGCCAGCGGCTTCGTCGGCGGCGAAGGCCTCACCCAGGCCAACCAGGGGCAGCACCCGCACGATCAGATCGGGCCGCCGCTGCCGCAGGGCATGCAGCACGCGCTGGGCGATCAGATCCTCCCCGTGGCCGTTGCTCAGAACCAGCAGACGGTTCAACGGCGGGGAGGACATGCCATGGCTGATACGATCCGCTGCAGGGAGTTTGCTCCCTGTGCGGCGGCATGGCCAAGTGGTAAGGCAGAGGATTGCAAATCCTTTACCCCCAGTTCGAATCTGGGTGCCGCCTCTAAATATCTCCTTCGCGAAACGCTATTTCCGCAGTGCGTCGCGCAATACTCATGTCATCATAATTACTTTTTGATGCGCCTAGCGCAGGGGGTTCTTTGTTGGCAAGTTGGTTGGCAAGTTTTGCTTCAACCGTTCCTGATTTTTCCGCCCTGTTCTTGCCAACAGAGACATGCCATTGCCCCACCTCCTGCCGAGCAACCCACTGAGAGCACCGCTTGGTCAGATGCTCGCCCTGGGGAATCAGACCCTGGTGAATCGGACAGGTCAGCAGGGTGACGCAGTGCCTGCCGACCTCGTAGCGGAAGTGCTGGCAGGTGATGCAGACGCTTGAGGAGCGGGAAGGGGAGAGTACATCCACATCCAGGTCGTCCCACTCCTCAGCAGGGGCACCAGAGGGGACAGGGCGAGCAGCGGTCATCACAGGCAGGCAAGTACGCCTGTACTACTCACGGAGTGATGGTGAGGTCAAGTGCCTTTCCGCAGATAGCGCGTCAAACTCATCAGTGACGGGTCTACCTCCCAGTGGGGTAGTCACACGAGGAAAGTGCGGTGCGGGTTCGCCCAAGTCCGCCGCTGTCCCGCAACTGTGATGGGGTTCGCCCCTCAGTCAGAACACTCGCCGTCTCCAATCCCATTCGTGCTCGGCGAGGACCGAGGAATCCCATGAAACGCTTCCTATCCCCCCTGGTTGCCCTGACTGCTGGATCCGCTGTGATCCTGGGCACCCATCCCGCTCTGGCACACGGCACCGCTGCTGGTGGCGCTCTGGGCGGTCTCACCCACCCACTACTGGGGGTGGATCACCTGTTCATGCTGATGGCAGTGGGCACCGCTGCTTCCTTCATCTCCTCACAACTGCTTCTGTGGGCACTTGGGGGCGCCGTCATTGGCGCTGCTGTGGGTTTCACAGGATTCACGCTTGCCTCTGCGGAAGTACTGGCGGCACTGGCGATCTCAGCAGTGGGCGCACTGATCCTGCTGGCGGTAAAAGTCGCCAAGACCTCAAACGCCAACACGCTCACGACCATCAGCGGCGTGGTGGTTGCAGGAGGGATCTCCATTCACGCCATGCTCCATGGACTGGAGGCACCCAAAGACAGCAGCACCCTGCTCTGGTGGAGCGGCGCTCTGCTCAGTTCGGTGCTGGT
>VGQC01000003.1 GCA_016882385.1 Cyanobacteria bacterium M_DeepCast_100m_m1_067
GGATCCCGGCCTTGAGCTCCACTATCGGGGCCAGGTGTATCACCACCGCCGCGCCGAAGCCGCGAGCCAGGTGGCCGATCGGTAACGCTTGCTACCCAATGCCCCGGTTGTTGCCGCTACAGCGGCACCAGCCGGGGTTTTTTGTGCAATCCGCCAACTTTGGGTTCGATTCCAGCCCCACCGTCGCCCTTGATCCCGCCACTGCCGATCTGGCCCTGATCGAGATCCGCCAGGGCTTTCGTCTGCTGCCCGCCAGCGTGCCCGGCCTGGTTTGGTTGCAGACCCATTTCGAGTCTGGGTCCTGGCCCGCTCTGGCCGCCGGTCAGGTGCGCCTGGATGTCGCCTCCAGCGAACAGCTCGCCGGCGATGCCGGCGATGCCGGCCTGCGGGTGGCCCGCATTGGCCTTGACCTGCCCTCCCCCACGGCTGCGGTTGCTACAGAACGGCAGCTCGGGCCTGGCTAAACAAGCTCAGATCTTCTTTGGTATCACATGAAACAGATTCAAGCTGTCATCCGTCCGGAAAAGCTGGATGCGGTGAAAGACGCCCTGGTGAGCCTGGGCATCAACGGCATGACAGTTACCTCCGTTCAGGGGTTCGGCAAGCAGTTGGGGCATGCCGAGGTGTACCGGGGGGTCAAGGTTGAGGCACGTTTGTTGCCCAAGGTGATGGTCACTGCGGTGGTGACTGATGCGGCCATGGCCGGAGTGATCGAGGCGATCAAAGCCTCCGCCCAGACGGGGGACATCGGCGACGGCAAGATCATCGTCACCCCGGTGGAGGCGTCGATTCGCATCCGCACCGGTGAAACCGGCGACGCCACCCTCGACTGATTCAGCGCTCCCCTGGCGGGCTCGCCGACCCATAAAAAACTCCCGTTCCCTCGAGGGGGCTGGGAGTTGGTGTGAGGCCTGAATGGCCAAGACTGATCAGCCGACTGCAGCAGCAGCGCGGTCGAAGTAGGTGCCAACTTCGGACATCAGGGCGGAGCAGTCGCCGCGGCGTCGCCGGTGAAGATGGCGTAGGTGACGTAGCGAAGGATGATCTCCATGTCGCGCAGGCAAGCAGCCATGCGGCGATAGGTGTAGGCATTGCCGCCGGGGGCGATCAGGGCGGGCTGCTGATCGAAGAGATCGCGAGCCGCGTTGGTCACGATGGCGGAAGCGTTGGAGGTGATGCGGTTCACCGTGTCCATGCGCTTGTTGCTGTCAGCAACCATGGCCGCGAGGTGCGTCGATCTGACCGGCGTTGATGAATTCGCCACGGGCATCAGCCTGGGCAACAACCTTGGTGAAGGCGTCGAACATCGAAACGCGCTACCGAAACATCGCTTGTCGCCCTAGGGAACGCGCTACCGGGGCTGCGAGCCACTAGAAACGAGACTGGTGCAGGGATGGGGATGGCGCCGATGGCGAACGCAGAGCTGAGCTGGCACGAGCTCGAACGTCTGGCGGCGCCCCCAGCCGATCCCGTCAACGGTCCCACCAGCGCCCAGGCGGGGCTGCGTCTGTTTGGTCAGCCGGAGCAGGCCGTGCGGGTCACCCTGTTTCGCGATCATCACGCCTGGTGCCCCTATTGCCAGAAGGTGTGGCTGTGGCTGGAGGAAAAGCGGATCCCCTACCGGATTCGCAAGGTCACCATGTTTTGCTACGGCGAGAAGGAGGCCTGGTTTCGGCGGTTGGTGCCATCCGGCATGCTCCCTGCCCTGGAGCTCGATGGTCGCCTGATCACCGAGAGCGACCGCATTCTCGAGGCCCTCGAAGGGGCCTTCGGCAGCCTGGGCCCGGGCATGGCCGACCCCGTGGTGCTGACCCTGCGCCAGCTGGAGCGGGTGTTGTTTCGCGCCTGGTGCCAGTGGCTGTGCAGCCCTGGTCTCCGTCCCCAGCAGGAGGCCTCAGCCCAGGCGGCTTTTCAACGCATCGCTGCTGCATGGGAGCAGGCGCTCGACCAACACCCCGGACCGTTCCTGCTGGGGGAGCTGGGCACGGCCGATCTGGTGTTCGTGCCCTATGTGGAGCGGATGTCGGCCAGCCTGGCCTACTACAAAGGGTTTTTGCTGCGCCGCGAACACCCGGCCATTGATCGTTGGTTTGCGGCGCTGGAGCAGCGCTCCACCTACCTCGGCACCCAGAGCGATTTCCACACCCACGCCCACGACCTGCCGCCCCAGATGGGCGGCTGCTACGCCAGTGGCACGCCAGCCCAGCGCGATCTGGTCGCCCGCATCGATCACGGCCCCTGGCCGATCGATGCACCCGATCCGGAAACCAGCCACGGCGAACCGGCCGATGCGGCGGCGGTGGCTCTGGCCCGGGTGCTCAAACACCGCCAGGCGATCTTGGCGCGCAGCTCCCTCGGGCCGGCCGGATTCGATCAGCCCCTGCGCACCGCCCTCACGGCCCTGATCCTGTGCGAAACGCAAGGCAGTGGCGCAACGCAAGGCAGTGGCGAGAGCCTGGTGCCAGCGGCCGGCAGTGCGGCTGCCCTGCGCTATCTGCGCGATCGCATCAGCGTGCCGCGGGACATGCCCCTGCATGCGGCCCGGCGCTTGCGTCAGGCCCTGGAGGCCACCGCCTGCCGCGATCCCGAGGACGGCACCGCCCAGGGCCCGCCCATTCCGGTGGCCCATCGCCGCGACCAGGACCCCCGGCCATTTCTGCAGGCCGCCTCTAGCGTTTTTCCAGCCGCTTAAAGCCCTGGTGCCTGTGCCCCGTCTTCGACGTGTCGCCGTAGCGCTCGGCTGGGCCCTTGCCAGCTGCGTCGCCGCGGCTCCGGCCTTGGGGCCAGGTGTGATCCCCGCCGCTCGGGCTCTGGAACTCCAGGGTGCCACCTACTTCACCAAGGCTCCCTGGACGGTGGACCTGGTGAGCTACTACACCACCATCTGGCAGACCCGTGCGGAGTACTACTTCACGATCACGCTCGATCCGGATGCGGGCGCGGCCCTGGGTGGCCTGACGATTCAGCAGACCCGTGGGGTGGATACTCGCTTTCCCTTCTTTGTGGATCGCACCTCCGCGTTCCTGGGCCGGCCGCGTCAGAAGGGCCCCCGCGTGCCGGTGCAGGCTCAGTTTGACAGCGCTGCGCGCCGCTTCACCCTCAGTTTCCCCGAGCCCGTTCCGCCCGGGGCCACGCTCACCGTGGTGCTCAAGCCCTGGAACAACCCAGCCTTCTCCGACACCTACATGTTTCAGGTGACGGCCTATCCCGCTGGCCCCAACCCCTCGCCAGCGCCGGTGGGATTTGGCACCCTGCGCATCTACGACCCCGATTGGCGCTGAGCCCGATCCCCTGAGCCATGACCCATCGGAGCTGGCCCGTGCTGTTGCCGCTGCTTCTGGCAGCGGTGGGGGGGCAGTCGTTGCTGCGGGCTCAGAGCGCAGAGCCCCAGGCGTTGCTGCCCCCGATGCCCCTGGAGCTGCCGCGCCAAACGTTGGTGCCGGATGTGCGGCTCCTCGGATCGGAGGGATCTCTGGCCCGAGGCGCCTTGCCGGCACCAGGGCTGGACCCCGCGGCGCCGCTTCTGGCCTATCCCTTGGCCCAGCTGGCCGAAAGCCTGGACCCCTGGGGCTGGCGCTACTCGGAGCGCCGCTCGGCCTGGCGGTTGCATACCGGCATCGATCTGGCGGCCCCGCAGGGCACGCCAGTGCTCGCCTCCCGGGCTGGACGGGTGCTGCTGGTGGAATCGATCAGTGGCTATGGCACCACTGTGCTGCTGGACCATGGCGAGGGTTGGCAGACGCTGTATGCCCACCTGCATGAGGCCACGGTGCTCAGCGGCGCTTGGCTTGAGCAGGGGCAACCCCTGGGCACGGTGGGCATGACCGGCTCGGCCACGGGTCCCCATCTGCACTTCGAACTGCGCCGTCATGGCGCGGAGTTGCTGGCTCTGGATCCCACGCCGCACCTGCCACTCCTGCTGCCACCCCCAGCCCCGCCGCCGGTGCTTGCCACAATCAACCCTTGATTTCACCCCAAGCCCCATGCAAGCCCAGTGGAACGGTCGGGTGATTGCCCGCAGCGACGACATCGTCAGCGTGGATGGCAACGCCTATTTCCCTGCCGACGCCCTCGACCCCAGCTGCATTCGCCCCTCCTCCCACACCTCGGTGTGTGGCTGGAAGGGCACGGCCCACTATTACGACCTGGTGGTGGACGGTGAGGTGAACGCCAATGCCGTTTGGTTTTATCCCGAGCCCAAGGAAGCGGCTGCCAACATCCGCGGCCGGGTGGCCTTCTGGAAGGGCGTGCAGGTGAACTGATCGGCAGATCAGCTGGGCACCAGGGAGGAGTGGTGGTGCAGGATCCGCCACTCCCCCTCTCGCCTGCCGTAGACGAAGGTGTAGCGGGCGTCGACCTGGGCCTCGGGATCGTGCAGGGCGAAGCGGTAGGTGCCCTCGTCGACGGCCAGGTTGCAGCCCAACTCGATCTGACGCTGGGTCACCGTGCCGCTGGGATGGCGGCTCAGGAAGGTGGCGAAATAGTCGGTGATGGCTTCGGGCGTGTCGCGAAGCTGAGCCGACAGGGTGGGCAGCAGCAGGGCGTGGCGGTCGTAGAGCTGGGCAACTTTGGCAGGATCGCCGCTGGCAAGGGCCTCGTTCCACCGCTCAAACCAACCCTCAACTTGTCGCGCGTTGAGCGGCCTGCAGGCCTGAATCGGCGCCAGCTGGAGCGCCTGGGCTGCCGGAGCATCCAGCGTCAGGGCGAGCACGGGCAGCACGAGCACCAGCACAAGCAGGACCGACCGAAGCTGGCGCGCCAGTGAGATCAGCACCCCGGAAAGCGCAAGGTGCGCCAGTTGCCGCTGGCCGTGCTCACCTCCACGCCGATCTCGACGGGATCCTGGTTGCCACCGCTGTGCTCCTGCCACCAGCCCATCGCCTCGCTCCAGGCCGCATCCAGCGAGTCGTAGAGATCGTCCAATACCGGATGGGGTGCCCCCTGGCGATCGACGAGACGGTAGTGCCGTACGTGGTTGGCGAAGGGGGGTCGCAGGGTGTGAGTTTGCGGTGTTGTCATGCCTTTCTGCACTGCTCCTTGTTTGCATCATGGACTGTGTGACAGATCGAAACTGTCACCTTCACAACATCTTTCGGTGTCGGGCGCCACGCGCAGCTGGCGCCTCAGCGCACGAACAGCATTTCTCGGTAGCTGGGCAGCGGCCAGAGGTCGTCGTCGACCAGGCCTTCGAGGCCATCCACCGCCGAACGCAGGGCGCCGATCAGGGGCATCAGGGTGTCGGCGCAGTGGCGCATGTGGGCTTCGGTGTGGTCAGCCCCCTCGCCGTGACTGCCGCCGCTGAGGGCCTCTTCGAGGGCATCGCAGCCGTTGTTGAGCTGCTCGAGCAGCTCGCCCAGCTGGTTGCGCAGCTTGAGGTTGGGATGGAGACCCATGGCCTGCTGCTCCTGCAGCGCCTGGCCCAGCTCGCCGACATAGCGCACCGCCGCCGGATACACCTGGGTGCGGGCGATCTGCAGGGCCAGCTTGGCCTCTACTTCGATGGCGAGCACGTACTGCTCGCTGTACACCTCAAAGCGGCTCTCCAGTTCCACCGGGCTCAATACACCCTGGCGCTCGAACAACTCCCGCACCTCCTGGCGCTGCAGCACGGGTAGGGCATCGGCGCAGGTGCGCAGGTTTTCCAGGCCGCGCTGCTCAACGGCCATCCGGTGCCACGCACTGGAGTAGCCGTCGCCGCCGAACACCACGGCGCCGTGCTCCTGCATCACCTGTTGAAGCACGTGGAAGGCGGCTTCACCGAGGGCCATGCCGGCGTTGAGCTGGCTCTCCAGCTGGTCGGCGATCCAGCCGATCGAGTCGGCCAGCACGGTGTTCATGGCCACCAGCGGGCCAGCCACCGACTGGTTGGAGCCGACGGCGCGGAACTCAAAACGGTTGCCGGTGAAGGCAAACGGTGAGGTGCGGTTGCGGTCGCCCGGGTCTTTGGTGAATTCCGGCAGAGTGTCGACCCCAAGGGTCATCACGCCACCTTTGGCCGAGGTCTGCAGGTTGCCTTCGCGGATCTGGTTGAACACATCCTCGAGCTGGCTGCCGAGGTACACCGAGATGATCGCCGGGGGTGCTTCGTTGGCGCCGAGCCGGTGGTCGTTGCCGGCGGTGGCCACCACCGAGCGCAGCAGCGGGCCGTAGCAGTGGACGCCGCGGATCACGGCAGCGCAGAAGAGCAGGAACTGGAGGTTGTCGTGGGGGGTCTGGCCGGGATCGAGCAGGTTGCCCTGGGTGGCGTTGCCGATCGACCAGTTGACGTGCTTGCCGCTGCCGTTGATGCCGGCAAAGGGCTTCTCGTGGAGCAGGCAGGTGAACCCGTGCTTCTTGGCCGTGCTCTTGAGCACGGTCATGGTGAGCTGCTGGTGGTCGGTAGCGACGTTGGCGGCCTCGTGGAAGGGCGCGATCTCGAACTGCCCGGGCGCCACTTCGTTGTGGCGGGTCTTGGCGGGTACGCCGAGCCTGTAGAGCTGCCGCTCCACGTCCTGCATGAACACCTGCACCCGCTCGGGGATGGCACCGAAGTAGTGGTCGTCAAACTGCTGCCCCTTGGCGGGAGGAGCGCCAAAGAGGGTGCGTCCGGCCAGGAGCAGGTCGGGGCGGAGGGAGATGAAGGCGCTGTCAACGAGGAAGTATTCCTGCTCGGCGCCGCAGCTGGAGTTGACGGGAGCTACGTCGGTTTCACCGAGGAGGCGGAGCAGGCGCTGGGCCTGCCGGTTCATCGCGGCGTTGGAGCGGAGCAGGGGGGTTTTCTTGTCGAGGGCCTCACCGGTCCAGGAGACGAAAACCGTGGGGATGCAGAGGGTGACCCCGTTGGGGGTCTGCATGAGGTAGGCGGGGCTGGTGATGTCCCAGGCGGTGTAACCGCGGGCCTCGAAGGTGGAGCGGATCCCGCCGTTGGGGAAAGAGGAGCCGTCGGGCTCGCCCTGCACCAGCAGCTTGCCCGTGAATTCGGTGATCACCCGCCCATCGCTCTTGGGCGAGATGAAGCCGTCGTGCTTCTCGGCGGTGGAGTTGGTGAGCGGATAGAAAACGTGCGCGTAGTAGAGGGCGCCACGGCCGGTGGCCCAGGTCTTCATGGCGTCGGCCACGGCATTGGCCACCGACAGGTCGAGCTTGCCGCCCTCACGGATCGTGCGCTGGATCGATTTGAAGATGCGTCCGGGCAACGCATCCTTCATCTTCTCGAGGGTGAACACATCGCTCGCCCAAAGCTCCCCGAATGGAGCGGTTGGTGCCGTCGCCGCCGGACGCCGCCGCTGAATCTGCTGCAGGGCGGCGAAGCGCTGGGGGCTGGGCATGGGAGGCGCTGATCGGATGGCCTTCATCACATTGCCGCGCCCCAGCCCTTTCGTGTAGCGGTTGCTACCAAAATTTCGAAAATCCCGTTGGGGCGTTCGGCCTCAGACCAGGTAGCGCCGGATGCTGGGTCGGCACCAATACACCAGTGCGGCCGTGGTCGCGGCCCAGAGCAGGGCGGAGAGCAGCGCCGTCAGCAGCCGTCCCTCACTCAGCAGCACCAGGCGCACGATGCCGTAGGGCAAGCCCACGGCCAGGGCCATGGCCAGCGCCACGATCGCCAGAATCTGTCCCCAGGCGCGCCACTTGAGCAGGGCGATCGAGGCCACCAGGCCCACCACGGCCGTGGGCAGCACGGCGCTGGCACCCACCACAATGTTGGTCAACCGCCAGGTGGGATCCAGCAAAATCACCGCCAGGCCAAGGGGGATGGCCAGGGCGTTGGCCCCCAGGCCCAGCCAGGCCAGGGTCACGTAGCCGCGGGGGGGCTGCTGCAACATCGCAAACTCGGGCGCCAGCGACTCACCATGCTCGGTCATGGGGGTCGGTGATCGGCAGGCGGCAGGATGGTCGCTTCCGGAATGCATCAACCCCTGCTCTTCAGTTCGTCCCAATCCGCCGAGCCCCAGACTTCGCCCCCGCCGGCAACCTTTCCGCCGCTCTGGCGCGGCCCCCTCGCCACCCTGCAGGTGAACCTGGGCTACCGCTGCAATCAGGCCTGCAGCCACTGCCATGTGAATGCGGGGCCGACCCGCACCGAAATGATGGATCCGGCCACGGTCGCCCTGATCCCGCCGGTGCTCACTGCCCGCGGGCTGGCCTGCCTCGATCTCACCGGTGGGGCCCCCGAGCTCCATCCCCAGTTTCGGGAGTTGGTGGTGGCGGCCCGGCGGTTGGGGGTGGAGGTGATCGATCGCTGCAACCTCACGATCCTGTCGGAACCTGGCCAGCACGACCTGGCCGCCTTCCTGGCGGATCAGGGCGTCACGGTGGTGGCCTCCTTGCCCTGCTATTCCGAAGGCAACGTCGATCGCCAGCGGGGCTCCGGTGTGTTTACCCGCAGCATCGCGGCGCTGCAGCAGCTCAACCGGCTTGGCTACGGCCAGCCCGGCAGCGGCCTGCACCTGCACCTCGTCTACAACCCCCAGGGGCCGACGCTGCCGCCTCCCCAGGCCCAGTTGGAAGCGGAATACAAGCGCGTGCTCGCCGCCGACTTCGGGGTGGTGTTCAACAGCCTCTATGCCCTCGCCAACATGCCGATCCAGCGGTTTGCCAGCTGGCTCCAGGCTCAAGGACAGCTGGAGGACTATCAGGCGCTGCTGCGCTCCAGTCACCGCCCTGAGCATCTCGAGCAGGTCATGTGCCGCTCGCTGATCAGCGTTGATTGGCAGGGTTGGCTGTTCGATTGCGATTTCAACCAGCAGCTCGGTTTGGCTGCGGCGGCGCCAGTGCAGCCCCGGCGGCATCTGCGGGAGCTGCTGGCGCGCGATCCCGAGGGCGATCCGATTGCGGTGGCTGAGCACTGTTTTGGTTGCACCGCCGGTGGTGGTTCCAGCTGCGGCGGAGCCCTGCAGGCCTCTTAGGGCGTCGGCCCCAGCTTCTGTCAGACGGCGTTTTTTGCCTTCTGCTGCCAATGCTGCGCGCAGTTCTGAACACGTCTGGCCAAGGGGTGTCGCTGCGTCAATCGCTCCCTATGGTTGATGCCAATGGTTGCTGCCAATCCGGCTTGCTGGTCCGCGACGTTCTGGCCGTTGATGCAGATCAATCATTCAGATCGAGCATTCAGAGCGTTCATGCTGGCTGCGGGTGTTGCTGTTGCGCTCCGGCATGGCGTTCGGCGGATTCGGTTGATCAGGCGATCCATCCCCTTTGCGCTCCTGACGGCCCTGGGGGGCGCTCTCGCTGCTCCGGGGTCTGCCCTGCAGCGCCCGGTTGATCCGGTGGCGGTCTGTGTTGTGTCCCCCCGGGTGGAAGCGGTGGAGGAAGGGGATGCCGCGGGTGTGGTGCCCACGCCGAGCCCCCAGCTGGTGGTGGTTGAACCGCTCCTGGAGCTGCGCATTGAGCGCCGGGGCCGGCTCGTGTGGCGGCGGCTGGCGTCGGCGGGGCAGGGTCTCCCGGTGCCCTTGGCCTGGCCTTTGGATCCGATCACCCCTGGCGAAGTGGTGCTGTTGCGGCTGCGTCCCGAGCAGGCTCCGGAGGGGGCCTTTGCCCATGTGCACTTGGTGGGTGCCTCCCCCGAACGGATGGCGAGCACCGCCGCCCTGATCCGCTCCCTCGCTCAGAACCCCCTGGCCTGGTTGGCGGCCATCGAAGCGGCCCTGGAAGCTGAGGATGTGCCGTTGGCTTGGACCTTGTTGTTTGCGCCGCAGCTGCCCGATGCCGCCGATCTCACGGCCCTGCGGGCTGAGGTGGTGCGGCGGGGCTGCGGCGACTGACGCACGGGCTTGGTCGCACGGCTTTAGCCGCACAGCCCTGGTTCAAATGTACTATCGTGTCTGTTGTGTTGCGGAGGGCGGCGGTGATGGCCTGTTCCCCCACCAGCGATTTGATTTGGTTGGGTCCTTTGCGGCAGGAGGAGGAGCCCCTGCACCTACCCCTGGCGGTGGAGTCGGTGGCGGCGGGGTTTCCGAGTCCTGCCGACGACTATGTCGAGGCGGCTATCGACCTCAACGGCATTTTGATGCCGCGCCCGAGCTCCACCTTTTTGATGCGGGTGGATGGTGAGGCGATGCGCGGCGACGGCATCCATCACGGGGATCTGCTGGTGGTTGATCGCAGCGTGGCGCCGCGCTCAGGTTCCACCGTGGTGGCGGTGCATGAGGGGCGCTTTGTGCTGCGGCGGCTTGAGGGGCGTCCCGCCCAGTGGTGCCTGGTGGCGAGTGATGCAACGACCGCCGCGATTGCCTTGCAAGGTGAAGACCCAGATCTGCTGATTTGGGGTGTGGTGATTCATGCGGTGCATCACCTCTGCAAGCCGCTGTCGGGATCGCGACGGCGAGGTGCCGTCGCTGGAGGCTCACCAGAAGCCCTGGGAGTGGAGCCATAGCCCCAGCAGCCCCATCGGCACAAACACGGCACCGAGGATTTGCAGCTTGACCGTGCGGGGAGAGGGTTGCTTCTTGGGGGGCATGGAGGCGTTGGCAGGGCCGCAGGCGAATGAACAGGGATCGAATGAGCGGAGGGCTTGCTGGCGCAGATCGGCCAGCTCCTCCAGAACGAAGTGAAGCGATGGGTGGCCAGTCATGGCGAGACGGGACGGGCGACTCAGGCCGACCGGGAAAACAGAATCGGACGGTAGGTGGGCCGTGCGGAGGGCGACAGGCTCCACTTCACCCGGCAGGTGAAGGTGCCGTATTCCCCCTTGATCGCAGTCGACACGCGCATGGCCGTCACCGTGGCGTTCTGGGGAATGCGGGATTGGGCCTGGTTGCAGGAGTCCACCTCGGAGATGGCGGAGCTGTCGTTGCTGGTGCCGCTGGCGGGAGTCTTCTGGGCGGCTGTTGGTTCGGCCTGGACCAGGCCAGGCTGGAGGAGGGCGGTGGCTGCACAGAGGGCGAGCAGCCGGGGGCCTACAGCGATGGGGCGCATGGCCAGAGAAGAAGGTGCATCCGTCCTAGCCGAACTTGCTCTGATCTGCTTCTGGCGGCAGGCAGTGCGACTTGCTGGTGGGTCGCGATGGTCGGGATTCTGGTGAACTGAGCAATCCGACAAATCAAGCGCAATAGACGCCTGGCGTTGCGTTGCTGTTGCAGCTGGTGGGTCGCCGCTGGTGGGGGGCATGCTTGTTGCGTCAACGCCTTGTCATCGCTATGGCTCCACCCGATTCGGCCCTTGCGCGTCTCCGGAGCCATCTGCACCAAACGCGCCTGCTGGGCTCGATCAGCAGTGCCCTCTATTACGACCAGAACACGGTGATGCCCGCGGCTGGGGCCGCTTGGCGGGGGGACCAGCTGGCCCTGTTGGCCGGCCAGCTGCATGAGCGCCAGAGCAGCGCCGACTACGCCGAGCTGGTGGCCGCGGCTGAGGACGAGCTCGACGCCGATGCGCTGCCGGAGCGCCGCCGCAACCTGCAGTTGCTGCGGCTGGAGCTGGAGCGTCAGCGTTGTCTCGATCCAGCCTTGGTGGCGGCCCTCGCCAAGGCCCAGTCGCGTGGCAATGCCGTCTGGCAGGACGCCCGCGCCCGCAACGATTTCGCCGCCTTCGCCCCGGCCCTCCAGGAGCTGATCGCTCTGCGCCGCCAGCAGGCCAGCCAGCTGGCCGCCGCTGAGCCGGTGGCCCGCAGCCCCTGGGAGGTGCTCGCCCAGCCCTTCGAGCCTGAGGTGACCAAGGCGCGGCTGGAGGAGCTGTTTGCGCCACTCAAAACGGAGCTGCCGCACCTGCTGCAGCAAGTTGCAGGATCGCGCTCCGTCGAGCCGGCCTGCACCAGCCGCGGCGGTGCTGAACCGCTGGATTGGCCTGAGGCCATGCAGGAGGAGCTCTGCACCGCATTGCTCGAGCGCTGGGGCTACGACGCCAGCCGCTGCCAGCGCTCCCGCTCCGCCCATCCGTTTTCCTGCACCGTGGGCCCCCAGGACTTCCGCATCACCACCCGGGTGGTGCCGGGCCAGCCGCTCTCGGCCTTTTTGGCCACCGCCCACGAGTGGGGCCACTCCCTCTACGAGCAGGGCCTGCCCCGCTCAGGCGACCACTACTTCCCCTGGCCCCTGGGGGAGGCCACCTCGATGGGGGTGCACGAAAGCCAGAGTCTGTTCTGGGAATGCCGCGTGGCCCGCAGCCGTGCTTTTGCCGAGCGCTGGCATCCGCATTTTTGCGCCGCTCTGGGCCGTGAGCCCTGGGGCGACGCCGAGGGCTTCTGGCGCGCCCTCAACCCCCTGCGGCCCGGTCTGATCCGGGTGGAGGCCGATGAGCTCAGCTACTGCCTGCACATCGTGCTGCGCTACGAGCTGGAGCTGGCGCTGCTCGAGCAGGACATGCCGGTGGAGGCTCTCCCTGAGCAGTGGAACCAGCGGATGCACAACCTGCTGGGCATCCAGCCGCAGAGCGATGCCGAGGGCTGCCTCCAGGACATTCATTGGGCGGAGGGGCTGTTTGGCTATTTCCCCAGCTACGCCCTCGGCCATCTGATCAGCGCCCAGTTGGCAGAAGCCATGGAGCAGGAGTGGGGTGAGGGCGCCATCGAGGCGGCGATCGGCGCGGGCCAGGAGAGCCGCTTGCACGACTGGTTGGCCCAGCGGGTCTATCCCCTGGGCCGCAGCGTCGATGCCGAAGGGCTGGTGCAGCAGGTGAGTGGTGCCCCTCTCAGCGCAGCCCCGTTTCTCCGTTATCTGCGCCACAAGCTCGAGCCGCTTCAGGCCTGAGGACCCTGCTCCTTAGGATGCCGCCCGATCCCGTTTTGAAGCCGCGCCCATGGCGAACATCGACCACGCCCCGAGCCGCACGATGCTCAACCTGCTGCACGTGCTGCCGGCCTTCGCCGATGAAGCCGAGCTGCGTCTGAACGCGATCGTGGAGCTCAACTCCATGACGATCAACAAATACGAGCTGATCACCGAGACCGGCCACCTCAAGCTCGATCGCGTCGGCTATTCCTCCCTGGCCTATCCCTTCGCCTACGGCTGCATCCCGCGCACCTGGGACGAGGACGGCGATCCCCTCGACATCGAAATCGTGGGCGTGACCGAACCCCTGGTGCCCGGCTCCCTGGTGGAGGCCCGCATCATCGGCATCATGACCTTCGACGATGGCGGCGAGGTGGACGACAAGGTGATCGCCGTGCTGGCCGATGACAAGCGCATGGACCACATCACCAGCTACACCCAGCTCGGTGCGCAGTGGGTGAAGGAAACCCAGTACTACTGGGAGCACTACAAGGATCTCAAGAAGCCCGGCACCTGCAAGGTGAACGGCTTCTTCGAACCCGCCGAAGCCGTGCGCATCATCAAGGAGTGCGAGCAGCGTTACCGCGACACCATCGATGCCAAGTTGGTGAACTGAGCCAGAGCGCGAAGCTTGAGTTTTCAGTCTGAGTTCGACGTTTGCGCGCATTGCCGATGACTGCTTCCTTCAAAGCCCTCTGGCTTGCAGCTGCCGCTTCGCTGGTGGTGCCGGTCTGGGCCCAGGACACCCCTGTGGGCCGGTTCACGGTCCAGAACAAGGTGGTCAATCCCAAGCACCAGAGCACCAAGAGCGGCAAGATCAATGCCACCGTTGGACCCAATGGTCCCTTGGGCGACCGCTGGCTGGGGTTCCAGCAGAGCGGTCCGAACCAATACGGGATCCATGGCACTCCGTCGGCCTGGCCGTGGACGGTGACCTCCCGCGCCGCCGTGACCAATGGCTGCGTGCGCATGCTGCATGAGCATCTGCGCAAACTGGTTGATCTGGCGGATGTCGGGACGCCGGTGATTGTGTAGCGTTGATGGGTGCAGCATTGATACTGCAGCGCTGATCGGCCATCCCCAGAAAACATTCTGGAGATCGACGGTTCTCCGGCTGAAAGTCGCAGTAACACTGGTACTTTGTAAGGCCCTAATGAGGCCATGGGCCTCCCTCGGCCCCGTTCATGTCCCCGGCTTCCCCGTCCCACCAACCTGCCGATCCCCAGGCCAGCACCACGCTCAAGTGGGCCAGCGATGGTGAACTGTCGTCCCTCGACCTTGAGCGGATCCTCGAGCGCTTGTGTGCCGTCGATCCGGCAGCCCAGCCGCTCACCGGTGCCCTTCAGGCCCAGTCCTGAGCTGGCTGCAACTGCCGGGCCAACGCCCGGGCCATGCCATCGCGACTGGCCAGACCCCGCAGCGCTTCGACGGGGAGGCCTGGATTGGGCAAGCCATGGGGCAGGGCCGCCGCCAAGGCCGACGGCACATCGAACACCGGCACTTGGCGTAGGCCATTGGGGGTGAGCTGGTCCTCCAGTTGGGCCAGTTGGGCCGACAGGGGCAGCCACACCAGATCACCGCGGCGGCAGTCCATCAGGCTGGGCATCAAGGCCGCTCCGGTTGGGCTGCGCGAGGGTTCGGCACTGAGGGCCCGCTGCAGGTCCGCCAGGGTCACCAGCCCCACCACCCAGGCCCCATCGGCCACCACCAGGCAATGGCCGTGGGCTTCCACCAGCTGGCGCAGGGCCAGGTGGGCCGGCAGCTCGGCCGGCAGCACCAGCGGGGCTTCCGGCTCAAAGGCTTCTCCCACCGGCAAGGCCGCCAGCTGGCGGCGGCGGTGCTCCTCCAGGGGATCGGGGCCGAGCAGCCCCGGATCCGCCAGCCCCTGCCAGCGCTCCACCAGGGCGGCGCTGAGGCCGGCCGCCGCCATCAGCGGCAACACGATGCGGATGTCGCGGGTGAGCTCAAACAGCAGCAGCAGCGCGGTGAGTGGCGCCCGGGCGCTGCCCGCCAGCACGGCCGCCATGCCCACCATCGCGTAGGCCGGCGGTTCGGCCACCGGCAGGTGCAGGCCGCTGGCACCGAGCAGCTGGCCGTAACAGTTGCCAAGCACGGCCCCGAGAAACAGCGAAGGGGCAAATCCCCCGCCCACGAAGCCGGTGGCGTTGCTGATGCCGGTGGCGAGCAGTTTCACGCCCAGCAACACCAGCAGGGTCAACAGCGGCACCCCGCCGTCACTGCCAAGCAGGGCTTCAATCGTGTCGTAGCCCACCCCCAGCACCTGGGGAAACACCAGGGCCATCAGGCCCACACAGGCTCCGCCCAGGGCGGTGGGCAGGCCTGGTGGCAACTGGGCCAGCCAGCCCTGCAGCCGTTCACTGCGGCCGGCGGCCAGCAGGCTGATCAGGGCCCACGACATCAAGCTGGCCACCAACCCAAGCCCCAGGTAGAGGGGCAACTCGAGCGGGGAGCGCACCTCATAGGCCGGCAGCCGCAGGATCGGCGTGTCCCCGAGCAGCAGCTGGGTCACGAGCGAGGAGGCCACCGCCGCCACCAGCACGGCCCGCAGGCTGGGGCGGCCCTGGACGGCGCTGAAACTTCCCTCAAAGGCAAAGAACACCCCTGCGATCGGGGCCTTGAAGCCCGCCGCCAGGCCGGCGGCCACCCCGGCCGCCACCAGCGCTTTTTGGCTCTGGGGCGAGAGCCCGCCGCGGAGGGCCACCCAGAGCCCGAGGTTGCCGCCGCTCTCCACGCTGGGGCCCTCGGGTCCGAGGGAGGCGCCGCTGCCCAGGCTCAGGGATGCGCCCAGCAACCGCTGCAGCGGCAGCCGGGGCTGGGCCGGCACCGCCCCATCCGCCATGGCCATCAGGCTGGGCAGTCCTGGGCCGAGGTCGCCGCCATAGCGGCGCAGCAGACCCACGGCCAGCCCCCCCAGCGTTGGCACCACCACCACCGGCCAGAGGCTGATCCACTCGGGGAGTGACGAGACGGGTAGGGGGGGCGGCTCGGGCGCTGCCGGCGGCGGCGGCAGAAAGCCCAGGCCCCCCAGCCCCACCTGCAGCAGGGCTCGCAGGGGCGTGCCCGTATCGGGCGGCAGGGCGGGCAGCTCGGGCGGGAGCTCGGGCGGCTGGTTGCGGCCGACGGTCAGCAGGCCCTCGACGAACGGCCCAAACAGCCCGTTGTTGATGAAGCCGAGCAACTCGTGGAAGCCCACCACGGCCAGCCCGGTGAGCACGCCCACCAGGGCTGCCCAGGCGAGCAGATTCCACTGGTAGGGGAGGGCGCGGGCCTCGGCTTCTGCCGGGGCCTGGTTCTCAGCGGGTTCGGAGGTGGTTTCAGGCTTCAGGCCGGACCGTTGCAAAGATCTCCTCCAGGATTTCTCCTGCCCCCTGGGCCTTGAGGGTGTGGGCCAGGGCGATGCCGATGGACTCGGGATCCTCCTGGGGCCCTCGGGCCTCATCGCGGATCAGACGCAGGCCATCGAGGCTGGCCACCATGCCGGTGAGGATCAGCTCGCCGGTGTTGTCGGGGCCTGCAAAGCGGGTGTTGACGCCGATCGGCACCTGGCAGCCGCCCTCCAACTCCCGCAGGAAGGCTCGCTCCGCCAGGCAGCGGCGCGCGGTGGGGGTGTGCTCCAGCACCTTGATCTGCTCCAGCACGGCGCTATCGCCCTCGCGGCACTCGATGCCCAGGGCCCCTTGCCCCACGGCGTGGAGGGAGATGGAGGGATCGATCAGTTCGTGGATGCGGTCGCCCAGCCCCAGCCGCCCCAGGCCAGCCGCCGCCAGGATCAGGCAATCGAATTCACCGGAATCGAGCTTCTCCAGGCGGGTGATCACATTGCCGCGCACGTCCTTGAAGGTGAGGTGCGGATAGTGGTGGCGCAGTTGGGCCAGGCGGCGCAGGGAGCTCGTGCCGACCACGGCACCGGCGGGCAGGGTGGCCAGGGTTTTGTCGTTGTGTTTGGCGTGCACCACCAGGGCATCGGCGGGATCTTCCCGCTCGGTGATGCAGCCCAGCATCAGGCCTTCGGGCAGGTTGGTGGGCAGGTCCTTGAGGCTGTGGACGGCGATGTCGGCCTGGTCGACCAGCATCTGGGCCTCCAGCTCTTTGGTGAACAGGCCCTTGTCGCCGATTTTGGCCAGGGCCACATCCAGGATCTTGTCGCCTTGGGTGGCCATCGCCTCGATGCTGATCTCCAGGCCGCTGTGGGCCTTGGCCAGCTCATCGCGCACCCAATGGGTCTGCACCATGGCCAGCTGGCTGCGGCGGGAGGCGATGCGCAGGGGGTTGGCCATCGGTGCCAGATCACAGCCGCCTAGCCTAAGGAGTGGAGCTCTCCAGCACCGCCTGCGCTGTCACAAACGCGAGGGATCGCTCAGGCGGCAAACAGATCGAGGGGAAAGGGCCCCCAAGTGTCTTCGGCATCGGGATTGGCACTGCCGTGGCCAGTGATGAGAAGCCCTTCCCCCAGCCCCGTTTCACGCCGCACCAGAAAGCGGCCCGTGTTCTGGTTGGCCTTGAGAAACACCGGCCCTTCGATGGCTTCTAGGGCTTCGCAGCCCGGATCCAGCGCGAGGGGGCTCCAGCCCAGGGCTGTCTCCAGCTGGCGCAGGCAGGTTGCCGCCGTGGCGGCGGTGGGAGCCATCACCCCCACCGTGAACCAGTCACAGGCAGCCAGCAGCGGCTCGAGCTCAGCCCGCAGGGCCGTGTAGGCCGCCGCATCGAGCTCGGGGGCCGTGCGCAGCCCCCGCAGATCCTGCAGCCCCATCTACTTGATGTATTCCTTGAGGACGCCGTTGCGGTTGGGGTGGCGCAGCTTGCGCAGGGCCTTGGCCTCGATCTGACGGATGCGCTCGCGGGTCACATCGAAGATCTGGCCGATCTCCTCGAGGGTTTTCATGCGGCCGTCATCCAGGCCGTAGCGCAGGCGCAGCACGTCGCGCTCGCGGGGGCTGAGGGTGGCCAGCACGCCTTCAAGGTCTTCGCGCAGCAGGTTCTTGGCCACGTCCTGCTCGGGGTTCTCGATGTCGGCTTCGATGAAGTCGCCGAGGCGCGAATCCTCTTCCTTGCCGATCGGCGTTTCCAGGGAGATGGGCAGCTGGGCGCTCTTGGCGATGAAGCGCAGCTTCTCGATGGTCATCTCCATCGATTCGGCGATCTCCTCCTCGGTGGGCTTGCGGCCGAATTCCTGGGAGAGGGTCTTGGTGGTTTTCTTGATGCGCGAGATCGTCTCGTAGAGGTGCACCGGCAGCCGGATGGTGCGGCTTTGGTCGGCGATGGCGCGGGTGATCGCCTGACGGATCCACCAGGTGGCGTAGGTGGAAAACTTGTAGCCCTTCTCGTGGTCGAACTTCTCGGCGGCGCGGATCAGGCCGAGGCTGCCTTCCTGAATCAGATCCTGGAAGCTCAGGCCCCGGTTCATGTATTTCTTGGCGATCGACACCACCAGGCGCAGGTTGGACTGCACCATCTTTTCCTTGGCGCGCCGGCCGAGCATCAGGCGCCGGCGGAACTTGATCAGGGGCATGTCCACCAGGGCTGCCCACTCCTTGTTGTCGGGGTGGTGGCCGTGGTCGGCTTCAAATTGAGCCGCCAGTTCCTCAAGCTGCAGCAAGTCGGCGATCTTGCGGGCCAGCTCGATTTCTTCGTCTGGGCGCAGCAGGCGGATTCGGCCGATCTCCTGCAGATAAACGCGGATTGAGTCTTCCGTGTAGACGCCCTTCGGGCCCACCTTGATGCTGGCCAGGGCTTTGGCGGCCTTGTCGTCCTTCTCGGCTGTTGCGGTGGCGAGGGCAGGGTCTGCCCCGTCGGCGGCGGGGGCTGCATCCGCAACGGCACCCTTCGCCTTGGCTGGGGCCTTGGTGCCTGAAGCCTTGGCTTTGGCTGGGCTGGATTTAGCGGTTGTGGTTTTGGGGGCGGCAGTCTTACTGGAGGCGGCCTTGGGCTTGGCAGCAGCCTTCTTTGCCTTGGGCTTCACAGCTACCTCTTCACCGGCCGCCGTGGCCACCATCAGGATTTCCGGGGTTGCTTTCAGCTCGGCAGCAGCGGGGCTCATGGGATACGGAAACGAAGAGAGATAGAGCGTGGGGGAGGAAGCGGGTTTCCAGAGACTGCCCGTCGGCATTCAGCACGACGGCACAGCCGAAGGCGGTTGGAAACGGCGATGGTCGGTCGGGTGGCTGGCCTTCGAAAGGCCTCAAGGGTTTGAGGAGAGTCGACAGTGATGCGAGTGGAGCCGCGAGTGGGGCAAACAGTGCTGTCGACAGGGAAGCCGAGCAGTGGGGTCGACGGGACACCTCACGACTGAAAACGACCTGATGGAACAAGAAGGTCGGCGGCCGAAGCCTGATTGGATGGCCGAAGCCATGAAATTGGCTGGAGCCAAGCAGTGCTGTCAGGGGTGGTCGCAGACCGGGAGGCCGAATGGTGGGAGGCTGGCTCCCGGGGTCTCTCTTCAGGTCTTCCCGCTGGACGGAACTCTGCTCGGTTCCGACGGCAGTCATTGGACTGCCCAACCCCCACATTCTATGAATGGGCTGTGACCTTTGCAAGCGCGACGCCCCCGTGGCTGCAGATCTGGCTTGAGGCCGGCCGGGAAGGCCAGGTCTTCACCTATGCCAACAGCGCTGAGACCCCTGCTGGGATCGGTGATCTGGTGCGGGTGCGCCTGCAGGGCCGCCTGCACACCGGACTGGTGGTGGAAGCGCTCGATCAGCTGCCAGCCAGCCTGAGCGGCAAGACGATCCAGCCGATTCTGGCGATCTGGCAGCGGGCCGCCGTCGATCCCCAATGGCAAGGGTTGATTGAAAGCGTGGCCGAGTCGTGCCACACCAGCCTGTTCAAAACCCTCAAAAGCGCCCTGCCCCCGGGCTGGCTCGGCCAGCGCAGTCAGGGGCCCAGCCGCACCAGTCGTCCCATCTGGTTGGTGGAACGCTCTGCCGCGCCGCTCCCCAGCCAGCCCCTCACCCCCCGGCAGCAGCAGCTGTTGGCACACCTGGAGCGTCAAGCCGCTCCGCTGCCCCTGCGGCAGCTCTGCAGCGCGGGTGGCTACAGCCGGGCCGTGCTGAAGGGGCTGGAGGCCCGGGGATTGGTGGTGCGGCGTTCGGGGTCGCTGCCGGGGTGCGGTTCTGCGGGGCTGCCGGCTGCCGCCTGGCCTGCCCTCACCACCGCCCAGGCCGCTGCGGTGCAGGCCCTGGCCGGGGCGGGCCCAGGCGCTGCGTTTCTGCTCTGGGGCGTCACCGGCGCCGGCAAGACCGAGGTGTATCTGCAGGCGGCTGCCCGGGCACTCGCCGCGGGGGAGGGCTGCCTGCTGCTCACGCCGGAGATCGGCCTGATCCCCCAGCTGCTTGACCGGGCCCGTGAGCGCTTTGGCTCCCGGGTGGTGGAGTTTCACAGCGGCCTCGCCGATGGCGCCCGGGTTGCCACCTGGCGTCGCTGCCTCGAGGAGGAGCCGGTGGTGGTGGTGGGCACCCGCTCGGCGATCTTTCTGCCCATGCCCCGGCTGGGCCTGATCGTGCTGGATGAGGAGCACGACAGCTCCTACAAGCAGGACAGCCCAATGCCCTGCTATCACGCCCGCGATGTGGCGCGGCTGCGGGCCCGGCGCAGCGGCGCTCGGCTGGTGCTGGGCAGTGCCACCCCATCGCTGGAGAGTTGGCTGGCGTGCCAGGGGCCCCAGGCCTCCACCCGCCTGCTGCGGCTGCCGGACCGGATTGGTGCCCGGCCGCTGCCCGCCGTGCGGGTGATCGACATGCGCCATGAGTTGGCCGAGGGCCACCGCCGCCTGCTCAGTCGGGCCCTGATGGGGCGGCTTGAGCAGTTGCAGGAGAAGGGGGAGCAGGCCGTGGTGCTGGTGCCCCGCCGCGGCTACCGGGCCTTTCTGAGCTGCCGCAGCTGCGGCGAGGCGGTGCTGTGCCCCCATTGCGATGTGGCCCTCACGGTGCACCGCTCCAAGGGCGGCCAGGAGTGGTTGCGCTGCCACTGGTGTGATCACCGTGCCGAATTGGGGGATCGCTGCGGCCACTGCGGCTCCACCGCCTTCAAGCCCTTCGGTGCCGGCACCCAGCGGGTGATGGAGCAGCTGGCTTCCGAGCTGGAGGGGCTGCGGCTGCTGCGCTTCGACCGCGATACCACCCGGGGCCGCGATGGCCACCGCCGCCTGCTCGACCGGTTTGCCCAAGGCGAGGCTGACGTGCTGGTGGGCACCCAGATGCTGGCCAAGGGGATGGACCTGCCCCGGGTCACCCTGGCTGCGGTGCTCGCGGCGGATGGGCTGCTGCATCGCCCCGATCTGCGCTCCTCGGAGCAGTGCCTGCAGCTGCTGTTGCAGCTGGCGGGCCGGGCCGGGCGCGGTGAGAAGCCGGGGGAGGTGCTGGTGCAGACCTACAGCCCCGATCACCCCGTGATCCGCCATCTCGTGGATGGGCGCTATGAACAATTTCTGGCCGAGGAGAGCCAGCTGCGTCGCCAGGCCGGCTTGGTGCCATTCAGCCGGGCCTGCCTGCTGCGCCTGAGCGGCCCCACGGCCAGCGGCACCGCCACCGCGGCAGCGGCCCTGGCGGAGCGGATTCGCGGGGAGCTGGAGGCGGCCGGTTGGCTGCTCATCGGTCCCGCCCCGGCCCCGGTGGCCCGGGTGGCGGGCAAAAGCCGCTGGCAGCTGCTGTTGCATGGGCCGGCCGGCCAGCCCTTGCCCCTGCCCAGTGAGGCCGTGTTGCGCCAGGGCTTGCCGGCGGGGGTGGGGCTGGCGATCGACCCCGATCCCCTCACCCTGTAAGGACTGGGTTTAGGCCGGCAGCTCGGGCAGGCCGAAGCCCAGCAGCCGGCGCAGGCGCTCGAGTGCCAGCACCAGGCCTAGGCCTGCCGCGATCAGCAGGCCGCCCAGCCCCAATCCGCTCCAGCGCCAGCAGCTCAGCTGCAGGGTGTTGCGCGCCCCGAAGCGCAGCGGCCAGAGCAGGCTCTGCTGACCTGGAAGCGCCTGGGCCGGCTCTGGGCCAGCGTGTTGAACGGCCCCGCTGCTGGTGGGGCTCAGCTCAACGGCGGCGCTGAAGCCCGGAAGAGGCTGCACCTCCCGCAGGTCTACGGCCAGATCGAGCGTCTGGTGCACCCCCACCAGCCAGTTGCGCTCCTGCAGCCGGAGCTCCGGAGCCGGCAGGGTTATCCCGGCGAGCTGGGCCGCATCGCTGAGGTTGCGGGCCAGCAATTCCAGGGCCCGCGGTGCGGCCAGCACCGGGCTCTGGAGCCGTTGTTGCCAGTCCCCGGGGGCCGGGGCCGCTGCGCCGGTGGGGGTCGGCCGAAAGCCCTGGCTCTGCAGGATCTGGCTGAACTGGCGCGCCCAGGGGGGCGGCTGGGCGCCAGCGCTGATCAGCCCATGGGCGATCTGCAGCCGGCCCGGTCCCTTGAACGCGAGCTCGGTGCGCACCTCCATGCAGCCGCCGAGCAGCACCGTGAGCAGCAGCAACACCAGCGCCAGCAGGGCAAAGCCCACCGGGGCCCGGGTGGGGCCAACGGGCGGTGGCGGCGGCGGCGGTGGTTTGTTGGGGCGGCGGCTGCGGGCCAGTTGCTGCATCTGGCTGCCCATCGCTTCGGCTGAGCCCAGATCGGGCAGGGTGATCGACCAGTCGCGGGGCCGCTCCAGGGCGGGGGCCTCCAGCACGGTGAGCAGATCCTGAGCCTGAGCCCGCAGGGTGGCATCCCGGCAGCGCTTGATCAGCCGGCAGCACACCATGGCGCGGGCGTTGTCACCCTGACCCATCCAGGCCGTGGCCAGCAGCAGCTGGATCTCGGCCCCCGTCCCGGTGGCGGAGGGGTGTTCGCGGGCCAGGGGTTCCAGCAGCCGCACCACCCGCCCGTAGTCGCCCCGCTCCAGAGCCGCGCGTGCTGCGGCTAGCTGTTCCTCGAGGGGCGCATCCAGGGGCGCATCAGCCATGGCAGGCGCGTTGGCTGCCCACCACCATCGTGCCGATGCCCGCGTCGGTGAACACCTCCAGCAGCAGGGCGTGGGGCACCCGGCCATCGACGATGTGGGCGGCGCTCACCCCCTGGGCCAGGGCGCGGATGCAGCACTCGGTTTTCGGGGTCATGCCGCCGTCCACCACGCCATCGTGGATCAACTGCCGCGCCTGCGAGAGGCTGAGCTGGCGGATCAGGGAGCTGGGATCGTGGCGATCCTGCAGGATCCCCGCCGTGTCGGTGAGCAGGATCAGTTTCTCGGCCTGGAGAGCGGCGGCCAGTTCGCCGGCCACCGTGTCGGCGTTGATGTTGTGGGCCTGCCCTTCGCCGTCGGCTGCCACGCTCGAGATCACCGGGATGTAGCCGGCGTCCAGCAGCGGAAACAGCACGGAGGGGTCCACCGCCGCCACCTCCCCCACCAGGCCATTGGCGCCGTCGGCGTAGGTGCGGGCCCGCACCAGGGAGCCATCGCTGCCGCACAGGCCCACGGCCCGGCCGCCGACGCGGTTGAGCCCGTTGACGATGTGCTTGTTGACCCGGCCCACCAGCACCATCTCCACCACGTCCATGGTTTCGGGGGTGGTCACCCGTAGGCCATTGCGGAAGGCGGGTTCGATGTTGAGGCGGGTCAGCCAGTCATTGATCTCCGGCCCGCCGCCGTGCACCACCACCGGTTGCACGCCGACGGAGGCCAGCAGCACCAGGTCGCGGTAGACGGCATCGCGCAGGTCGTCGCGCACCATGGCCGCACCGCCGTACTTGACCACCACTCGGCGGCCAGCAAAGCGCTGGATGTAGGGAAGGGCCTCACTGAGGACCGACACCCGCAGGGTGTCCTGGCTGCTGATCAAGGGTTCGGAGCTCAAGGCGGGGCGCAGAAACGACGACGAAAGGGGAACAAGCGGGTCTTAGCTCGTTGCAGCCTCGGGCACCAGGGCGAGGCTGAAGGTGTCGCGGCGCTCCGGTTGAATCTCGGCCTGGAGCCCTGGCCCGAAAAAGCGCCCGAGGCGGTCAACCCGGGCCTGCCAGCGCTCCAGGGGCACCCCTTCACAGCGAAACCGCAGCTTGAGTCCGTAGCGGCCGTCGCAATCCAGCTCTTCGACGCTGATCAACTGGGGCGGGGCATCTTCATCCCAGAGCTTCAGCACCTCCAGCGAGCTCTCCAGATGGGCTTTCTGGCCGTAACGCCAGCGGTCCACATCGGCGAGCAGTTTGCGCAGCGGTTCGCTCTCTGGGAGCTCCCGTAGCGCCTTGTACTGGGCGGCGGGGGTGAGGCGCTGGGGGGGCGGTAGCTCCGAGGATTTCAGGGCCAGGCCGCCCAGCAGGATCGGAATGCCGTAAAAAATCGTCGGCAGGCTGAGGTTGGGGATGTCGGTGGCGTAAGCGATCGAGCCGATCACCGTGAGCACCGCTCCCGCAATCGTGACCAGGCTTCCGGGGGAGAGGAGTGCTTGCATACAGCCATCTTCCTGTATGCCCATGGCCTCCGACGCCTCCAGCGCGGCCGCTGAGCCCAGCACCCCTGCTTTGATCGAAGCGCTCAAGGCCGATCGGCTCTGGTTGTTGCGTCAGATCGACGCCGGCCGTTGGCCCCAATGGCGCCTCGACCTGGCCGCCCTGGAGCGCGAACTCGGCCAGCTGCTCGACCAGGCCAGTGAGCGGGAGGCCGGTTAGGGCTCAGTTCAGAAGGGGATGTCGTCGTCGTCGGGCAGATCGGGCACCAGCGGCGAGGTGTTCCAGGTGGGGGGTTGGGCAGCCGGCTGGGCTGTGCTGGGAGGAGCCGTGCTGGGCGAGGCGCCGCCTGGAGCTGGTGCCATCCCGGAGCCGGCGGCGCGGCGCACCGGTGGTGCACTGGCACTGGTACTCGCACTGGCACTGGCGCTGGCACTCGCACTGGGCGCGGGGGCACCCAGGGGGTGGAGGCGGGCCAGGGTGAATTCGGCGCGCTTTTCCTTCACCCCGTCCTGCCGCGTCACGGTGTTCATGCGCAGGCGGCCTTCGAGCATCAGCCGCTGGCCCACCTGCACGCGGTTCTGGAGCTCCTGGGCCAGATTGCCCCAGCCCACCACCTTCAACTGGCCGGGAGGATCATCGGGACGCAGACCGTCGATCTGCACAGCCATTTCCGCCACCGGCGTCTGGTTGTCTTGGGTGTAGCGCACCTGGGGCGCTTCCAGCACCTCGACCTCGAGCAGACAGTGATTCACTCCCCAGCAACCATTGGGCGACGCCCATCCTGATGCACCGAGCCGACATGCACCAGGACTGCCGCAACCAGGGCTCTCGCAACCAGGACTGTCGGCGCCTGTGGTTGGTGGCTGGCACCGGCGAGGGCCCCGAGTTGGCCGAGAGGCTGCTGGCCCTCGGCTGGCAGCTGACGGTGAGTGTGGTCAGTGCGCCTGCGGCCCTGGCCTACCGGCCCCACCCGGCGCTGAGCCTGCGGGTTGGCGCCCTCGCGGGAGAGGCGGCTGTGGAGGCCGAACTGGCGGCCGCCGCCACCAGCGGCCATCCCTACGCGGTGGTGGTGGACGCCAGCCATCCGTTTGCCTGCCAGGTGAGCCGCCAGCTCGAGGCGGGTTGCACGCGGCGGGGGCAACGGCTGCTGCGTTTGCAGCGCCCCACCCTCAAGGGCCCGGCCACCCTGCTCCCGACCCTCGAAGATCTGCGGGCTGTGCCGCTGGCGGGTCAGCATCTGCTGCTGGCTATCGGCGCCCGGCAGTTGGCTGCAGCCGTTTCCCTCAGCCCCGGTGCCCTTCACCATGCCCGCCTGCTGCCCAGCGCCAGCTCCCTGCAACAGGCCATGGCGGCGGGCCTGTCGGGCGAGCGGGTTGCCTGCCTCAGGCCCGGGTCGACGCTGGCGGTGGAGCGGGCCCTGGTGCGTCGCTGGCGCATCAGCACGGTGTTGGCGCGCCAGTCTGGCGGCTTCACTGAGGAGCTTTGGCGCAGGATCTGCCGCAGCGAGGGTCTGAGCCTGCTGCTGTTGTGCCGGCCTCAGGAGCTGGCCGGGGTGGAGAGCCTCGATGCAGCGGCGCTGCTGGCGACACTGGCCGGCTGAACGCCCCCCCCGCCCATGACGGACGCCAACACCAACCAGCCCTTGCAGCTTGTGCTCACCACCGAGGCCAGTGCAGAGCGGGCCCGGGCTCTGGCGGGTGAGCTCCTGGAGCGGCGCCTGGTGGCCTGCGCCAGCCTGCTGCCGGTGCAGTCGCACTACCGCTGGCAGGGGCAGATCACCTCCAGCGAGGAAGTGCAGCTGCTGTTCAAGACCAGCCCCGAGCGGCTGGAGGCCCTACGCGAGGCGTTGTTGGCACTGCATAGCTACGACACCCCCGCGTGGATTCACTGGAGTGCTGCCAGCGCCGGTGCCTATGGCCAGTGGCTGGTCGAGAGCCTCAGCCCAGATGCTGGGCCACCAGCTCCTTGAGGGACCCCTGGGGGCGGGGGCCCAGCTGGGTCACCACCTGACCAGCGCAGAGCGAGCCGAGGCGGCCGCAGGCGTCCAAACCCTGGCCCTGGGTGTAGCCGTGCAGGAAGCCGGCGGCATAGAGATCACCCGCGCCGGTGGTGTCCACGAGGGGGCCGAGCTGGAAGGGCTCAATGCTGTGGGTGCCGGAGCCATTGAGGATCACCGAGCCCAGTTCGCTGCGGGTCAGGGCCGCCACCTTGCAGCGCCCCCGCACCTGGTCGGCGGCCTCTTCAAAGCTGTTGGCTTTGTAGAGGGCCGTGATCTCCATCTCGTTGGCAAACAGGATGTCGACGTGGCCATCCACCAGCTCCTGGAAGCTGTCGCGGTGGCGCTCGACGCAGAAGGCATCGGAGAGGCTCAGGGCCACCTCACCGCCATGGGCGCGGGCTACCTCGGCCGCGGCGATGAAGGCCGCCTTGGCCTCCTCGCTGTCCCACAGGTAGCCCTCGAGGTAGAGCACTTTGGTCTGGGCCACCAGGTCCAGATCCAGGTCGGCTGGATCGAGGCCCACCGACGCCCCCAGGTAGGTGCACATGGTGCGCTGGGCATCGGGGGTCACCAGGATCAGGCAGCGGGCCGTGGACGGCCCCGTGGTGGCGGCCGGGGTGTCGAACCGGGCGCCGACCGAGCGGATGTCGTGGGCAAAGATGCCCCCGAGCTGGTCGTCGCGCACCCGGCCGATGAAGCCGGCCCGCCCGCCCAGCTGAGCCACCCCGGCGAGGGTGTTGGCGGCTGAGCCTCCGGAGGTTTCCAGGCCTGGCCCCACGCTGGCGTAGAGCGTTTCGGCCTGGTGCTCATCCACCAGGGCCATGGTGCCCTTGGTGAGCTCGAAGTTGTCGAGCAGGTCGTCGTCGGCCTGCACCAGCACGTCCACGATGGCGTTGCCGATGCCGACAACGTCGAAATGTTTGGTCATCAGACGCTCAACAGGGCTCGCTTGGGACCGTGGATGGGATCTTCCACCACGATGGTCTGGTCGCGGTTGGCGCCCAGGGAGACGATCGCAATCGGCACTTCCATCAGGTCGGCCAAAAAGCGCAGATAGCTCATCGCCGTGGCCGGCAGCTCCTCGAGGCTGCGGCAGTCGGCGGTGGAGGTCTGCCAACCCGGCAGGGTTTCAAAGATGGGCTGGCAGCGGGCGAAGTCTTCCGAGCTGCTCGGGAAATACTCAATCCGTTCGCCCTCGAGCTCGTAGGCGACGCACACCTGAATCTCATCGAGCTCATCGAGCACGTCGAGTTTGGTGATGGCCAAACAGTCGAGACCGTTCACCTCCACGGCGTAGCGGCCAATCACGCCGTCAAACCAACCACAGCGCCGGCGTCGACCGGTGGTGGTGCCGAATTCGCCGCCGCGGTCGCAGAGGTGATCGTTGAGGCTGCCTTCGAGCTCGGTTGGGAAGGGACCCTCGCCCACCCGGGTGGTGTAGGCCTTGGCCACGCCGATGACCCGGTCGATCAGGGTGGGACCCACGCCGGCACCGATGCAGGCGCCGCCACTCACCGGGTTAGACGAGGTGACGTAGGGATAGGTGCCGTGGTCAAGATCGAGCAGGGTTCCCTGGGCGCCCTCAAACAGGATGTTCTTGCGGGCCCGCGCGGCCTGGTGGATGGTGCGCGTGCAGTCGACGACGTGGGGGGCTAGGCGCTGGCCGTAGGCCACGTATTCGGCCACCACCTCCTCGAACACAAGCGGCTCGAGCCCGTAGAGCTTCACCAGAATTTCGTTCTTCTCGGCCAGCGGCCCGGCGAGCCGGTCGCGCAGGCGGCCCTCGTCAAGGATGTCGAGGATGCGGATGCCATTTCGCTCCGACTTGTCGGCGTAGGTGGGGCCGATGCCCCGGCCTGTGGTGCCGATCCGACGGTCGCCGCGGCGCTGCTCCATCGCCTGGTCCAGCAGGCGGTGGTAAGGCATGGTCACGTGGGCCGTGGAGGCCAGCTGTAGCCCTTCCACGCCAATGCCGTTCTCGGCCAGCATGTCCAGCTCACCGAGCATCACCTTCGGGTCCACCACTGTGCCGGAACCGATCAGGCAGACGGTGTCGGGATAGAGGATGCCGGAGGGGATCAGGTGCAGCTTGAGCACCTTGTCGTCCACGACGATGGTGTGGCCGGCGTTGACCCCGCCCTGATAGCGCACCACAACGTCGGCGGAGCGGCTGAGAAGATCTGTGATCTTGCCCTTCCCCTCGTCGCCCCACTGTGCACCGATGACGACAACGTTGGCCAAGGACGCAGCGGCCCGCAGCCGCTTCTGAGCACAAGGCGAGAGCCTCTCAGATCGCGGTGCCGTTCGTCAAAGTCGGAACGGCACCGCTCGCTGTCCAGGCGGGTGAACCAAGGGCTCAAGCACCCCGGACGACGTTGGTTTCGGCCTTTTTCAGCTCTTTGCTGATGCGCTCCTTGAGGGCGTCAGGCACCGGCCGATTCGGGTAGTTGGTGTAGTGGCCGGCCAGGGAGTTGAGGGCGGTCTGCATGGTGGTGAAGGAGCCGAGGCCGTTCACCGCGCTGCGGGGGCGGTAGCGCGCCATGTAGCCGTTGATCAGGCTGCGGGCTTCGGTCTCAGCTTCCGCGCGGCCGGGATCGTCCGCCCCCAGGCTGATGGTGGCCAGGAGGCTGTCGGCAACCGCCACGGTGTCCTCGACGTAGTTGCCTGTGAGGCCGCTACTGGCGGAGCTGCAGGCCGTCAGGGTCAGGCTCAAGCAGAGCACCAAGGCGATCGCCAGCCGCGAGATCAGCAGCCTCAGCCGCTGGCTGAGAGGGGCGAGCACAGCGGCCATGGGTGGGATGCAAGTGCTTTGATCCTAGAAGCCGCCTCAGAGAAGACCCTGGCGCTGGCTCTCCAGGCTGGGCAGCAGGGCTTCGAGCAGCTCGCTGGCGGGGAGCTCCCGCTTGTCGCCACTGGAGCGTTCCACCAGCTCCACCAGGCCGGCTGAGGCGCCGCGGCCCACCACAATCCGCCAGGGGATGCCGATCAGGTCGGCATCCTTGAACTTCACCCCAGCCCGCTCGCCGCGGTCATCCAGCAGCACGTCCACCTCGGCCTGCTGCAGCTGGTCGTAGAGCTGTTCGCCGAGGTTGGATTGGTCGGGGTCGGCTCCGTTCGCCACCACCACGATCACCTCAAACGGAGCGATCGATACGGGCCAGCAGATGCCGTTGCCGTCGTGGTGCTGCTCCACCGCCGCCTGGGCCAGCCGCGAGACCCCGATGCCGTAACAGCCCATCCACAGGGCTTCCTCAACGCCGGCTTCGTTGGTGAAACGGGCGTCGAGGGCTTCCGAGTATTTGCGGCCGAGCTGGAAGATGTGGCCCACTTCGATGCCACGGCTGGCCTCCAGCTGCTGGCTGGGATCGTGCTGGCAGCGATCTCCAGGCTGGGCGGCCCGCAGGTCCACGCTCTCGGGCGCAGGGCAGAGCGATCCCCAGGCAGCTCCCACCAGGTGGGTGTCCAGCGTGTTGGCCCCACAGACAAAGGCCTCGAGCGCGGAGGCGGTGGGGTCGGCAAGCCGCAGGAAGTGCGGCGCCCAGCTGCGGGCGCTGGCCAGGGCGCCATCGCTGAGTTGGGGCCCCATGAAGCCGAAGGGGATGGGCTCCAGGCCTTCCTTGGCGGCTGCTTCGGCGCTGAGCGGGCTGATGTCGAGCAAGGCGCCGTGCTCGGCGGAGCTTCTGCCGGTCACCGCATTGGCCAGCTTGACTTCATTGAGCTGTTGATCCCCCCGCAGGCTCACCAACAGGGGCTGCTGGTGGCCGTCTTCGAAGCGGGCCAACAGCAGCAGCACCTTCACCGTCTGGGTGGGATCGAAACCATGGGCGGAGCAGAGGTTTTCGATGCTGCTCTGCCCAGGGGTCGTGAGGGGTTCACCCTGTCCACCGGCGCGCACGCCGCCCGGCAGGGCCACCGCTTCAGGTGCCAACGACACGGCCCGTTCCTGGTTGGCGGCGTAGCGCCCGTCGCCGCTGGCCAGGATCAAGTCCTCGCCAGCCTCGGCGGTAACCATGAACTCCTGGCTTGCGGATCCGCCGATGGCACCGCTATCGGCTTCCACGGCCACGGCTCGGAGGCCGCAGCGGGCAAAGACGCGGCGGTAGGCCTGGTCCATCGTCGCGTAGCTCTGCCGCAGGGAGTCTTCGTCGGCGTGAAAGGAATAGGCATCCTTCATGATGAATTCCCGTCCGCGCATCAGCCCGAAACGAGGACGGATCTCATCGCGGAATTTGCTCTGAATCTGATAAAGATTCACGGGCAGCTGCCGGTAGGAGCGCAGCAGGTCGGCGGCCAGTGTCGTGATGACCTCTTCATGGGTGGGTCCCAAGCCGAGCTCTCGCCCTTGGCGATCCTCCAGGTGAAACATGATGCCCTCGCCAGCGGTGTAGCCGGCCCAGCGGCCACTGCGCTGCCAGAGCTCTGCTGGCTGCAGCTGCGGCAGCAAGGTTTCGAGGGCACCGGCCCGATCCATCTCCTGGCGCACAATCCGGGACACCTTCTGGAGCACCCGCCACATCAGCGGCAGGTAGGCGTAAATCCCGGAGGCCACCCGGCGGATATACCCCGCCCGCAGCAACAGCTTGTGGGAAGGGATCTCGGCCTCGGCCGGATCATCGCGAAGCGTCACCAGCATCAGGCGGGAGACGCGCATGGCCGCAGATTTCAGGGGATCGCGGAACCTATCACCGACCCCAGCCCAGGGACGCAGTCATCAGGGTGACCATCGCTGCAGCGGAGCCTCGTAACCCCTGCTAACGTCTGCGACAAATCCCAGTCGTCCTAGGTCTGTCTCATGTCTCTCCACCCCGGTGCCGCTCATGCCATGGGGTTGGGTGCGGCGGGATTGCCTCAGAAGGTGGCCATGCCGCTGGAGGAGGCGGCTCCGGTCGGATCTGGGGAGGTGGGGTCGGAAGCCAGCGAAGGGTTGATCGGTATTGACGAGGTTCAGAAGGCCCTCAACCGCTCGCGCGCCTCGGTCTACCGCTACACCAACACCGATCCGCGCAATCTCAACCCGCCGTTCAATCCGCGCAAGCTGAATCCGGAATACCGCAGCGATCAGAAGGATCCGCTGATGTTCCACCCCAACGAGGTGGCTCGCTTCGCCCGGGACGTCCTGCGGATCAAGGAGGTCACGGTGGAGGTGCTCAACTCCCCCTCCACGGCCACCCAGCAGTTGCTCGGTGCCATCCTCGAGGAGTTGCGTGTCATCCGCACCCGTCTCGATCACTTCGACGGCCGGCCGGCCGACCTCAGTGCCCGCCGCGATCAGCACGATCAGGGTGCCCGCCCCGCCGCCTGAACAAGACCGGCCGCCTGGCGGAGCTCGCTTGGCAGAAACAGTGCCAGAATTATTGAAGTCTTTTGTGTCGTTACTGGTGGATGGGGTGCCTGCACCCTCCACAGCCCCATGGATCGTGTTTCCCGAGATTCCCCGTCGACCCTCAGGCCCATCGGCAGGGCCGACTGCCCCACGCCGATCCCGTTGGCCAGTCAAGAGCCCTTGGGCGACGATGCGGATGACCCTTACAGTCCGGGCCCCCGAGCCCTGCCGCTGCTTCTGGGCAGCCTGATTGCCTTGGCCACAGCCGTCGTGCCACTGACCACGGTGGTGACCGGCAGATCGTTAACTCCCATCCCGCCGAGCTTCGATGGAGCTGCGCCATCTGCCGGCCTCCCCGGCGCCTGGGCTGGTGAACCTGGTGGTGGAAATCCCCGCCGGCAGCCGCAATAAATACGAATACAACGAGCAGGCCGGGGTGATGGCCCTCGATCGGGTGTTGCATTCGTCGGTGCGCTACCCGTTTGATTACGGCTTCGTGCCCAATACCCTCGCCGAGGATGGTGCCCCCCCTCGACGCCATGGTGCTCATGGAGGAGCCCACTTTTGCGGGCTGTCTGATTCGCGCCCGGCCGATCGGCATTCTCGACATGGTCGATTCCGGCGCCCACGACGGCAAGCTTCTGTGTGTGCCGGAGGCTGGTTTCCGGCACAAGGAGATCCGCTCGATTCGTCAGATCGCGCCCAACCAGCTGGAAGAGGTGGTGGAGTTTTTCCGCACCTACAAAAACATGGAGGGTCGGGTCACCGAGATCACCGGTTGGCTGGATGTGGAGGCGGTGCCGGCCCTGCTGCAGAGCTGTGTCGAGGCTGCTAAGGCCAGCTGACGACCCTGGCCTCAGAGACGGCGCTGCAGTAGGAAGCCCTCGTAGCCCAGAGCTTGGAAGATCCGGGCTGGGTCGCTGAAGCCGGCCGCGTTCACCAGGGCGGTGAGGCGGGCCTCGCCGATGGGGTGGAGCCCCTGGGTGAGGGGCTCCAGGTCGTGTTGCTCCGCCTCCAACCCGCTGGCCCGCTGAAAGCCCAACCAGGCTGCGTCCACCTGGGTTTGCAGAGGGGAGCGTTCCGGCGCCATCAGATCCACCAGCACCAGCTGGCCGCCCGGCTCCAGGCTGCGGGCTAGGGCCGTGAGGAAAGCCAGTTTGGTGCCGTCATCCGGCAACGACTGCAACACCAGCACCGACAGGGCCCCGGCAAAGCAGGCATCCGCCTGGAGCTCCTCCACCGTGGTTTGACGCCACTGGATGCCCTCGCTCCCCAGGCGCTTCTGGGCCGCGGCGAGCATCTCTGCGGAGGGATCAATGGCGGTCAGCTGCCAGTCGGGACGCTGGGCCCGGGCTTCCACCAGTTCAGCCCCCGTGCCGCAGCCTGCCACCAGCACACCGGCACCGGTGCGGCTGGCCAGCGGTGAAGCCGCCAGCAGGGCCACCGCCAAACGGGCCAGGCTGGCGTATCCCGGGATCAGCTGCTGCACGATCAGGTCGTAGCCGAGGGGAGCTGACAAGGCTTGAACACGTGGACTCTGATGCTAGGCATCGGGGCGGGCGTGGCTTAAGTTGGGCGGCGCACTTTGCCCCAGCTCGACCGTGCCCACCATCCGTTTTGAACAGGAAGGCCAGCAGGTCGGTTGCATCGAGGGGGCCAATCTCCGTAAGGCCGCTCTGGATGCGGGCATCAACCCCTACAAGGGTCTCAACAACGTCAACAACTGCGGTGGCCTTGGCCAGTGCGGCACCTGTGTGATGGAGGTGGTGGAGGGCATGCAAAACCTCTCGCCCCGCAGCGATGTGGAAGAGGTGTACCTGTCCGATCGTCCCGCCAACTTCCGCCTCAGCTGCCGCACCACCGTCAACGGCGACGTCACCGTGCGCACCCGGCCCACCAACGCCGTGGGCAAAGGCTCCAACAGCCTGGTTGGGGCGCTGAAGTCGTTGATTGGCAGGGGCTAGGCCGCTGAAGCTCTACAGCTACTCCCGTTGCAGCACCTGCCGGAAGGCCATCGCGTGGTTGGCCGCCCGAGAGCTGCAGCCTGAGATCCTCGACATCACCGAGCAGCCCCCAAGCCCCGCGGAGCTGGAGCAGGCCTTGGCGCAACTGGGGCGCCAGCGCCTGTTCAACACCAGTGGCCAGAGTTACCGCGCCCTTGGAGCTGCTGCCGTGCAAGCCCTCAACGATCAGGCGGCCCTCGCCGCTCTGGCTGCTGACGGCAAGTTGATCAAGCGGCCCTTCCTGATCACCGACGCCGGCCGCATCCTCACTGGCTTCAAGGAGCCGGAATGGGCAGCGCTTCTGGACCTCCAGGCTCCCGGTTAGGGCCCTGCTCGTCTTCGGGCTTGACCGGGGCGGTGATCAATTGATCCAGCTCCTGGATCAGAGCCTCGATGCCGGCCCGGTTGATCTGGCTGAGGTAGGTGCCCTTGGCGCCATCGATCAGGGCGCAGAGGAGCTCCTGGGAACGCTCCAGGGCGGGCCCGCTCTCCAGGGCGGCCGCCAATTCTTCCCAGAAGCGGTCGATGAAGCGCTGCAGCAGGTCCAGCTGAACATCGTCGCGCCGGGAGAGCCGGTTGCCGGTGCTGCGGGAGAGCTCCAGCAGGCTGTCGACCATGCCCGAGGCCAGCTGGCGACTGATGCCTGTTTCCACCTGCAGCAGGGGCTGCAATTGGCGCAGCGGCGGTGGCACCACGGTGCGATCCAGGCTCTGGCGCAGGCTGTAGCCCAGTAGCCCCTGCAGCTCCGGGGCCAGCCGCGGGGCCACCTGGCTGAGCAGCAGCGGCGCCCAGATGCGCACCAGCTCCACCAGCGCCCGCTCGTCGCTGCTGCTGGCCACGCTCTGGTGGCTGCGCAGCGCCCGCAGCCGCTGGGGCCAGCGCCGTGAGCGGATCAAGCCCTGGGTGCCATCGAGGATCTGCAGCGACAGCACTTCGAACAGCTCCACCGCCAGCAGCGCCACCACGCCGCGGCTGACCACGGCACGCAGCGGCTCGAAATTGACCAGCCCAGACGTCTGCAGCCGCTCCAGCACCGGCACCACCCGCAACCAGCGCCAGAAGGGCAGCAGCAGGGGCAGGTCGCTCCAGCGCCTCAACAGGGCATCGCCCCAGCTCAGCCCAGGCAGCCGCCGCCGCAGTCGGATCAGCCGCAGCAGGATGTCGAGGGCGAAGACGCTCTGGAACAGCAGCAGGTCGATGCGCCAGAAATGGTCGGTGGGGCGGCCGTTCTCATCGATGGACCGCCAGTAGTTGGTGGCCACCAGCGGCAGGATCTGGCCGCTCCAGAAGCGGCGCTCCTGGCTCCAGCCCCGGCTCTGGATCCAGGCCGGGTCCAGCAGCACGGCGGAGGCTTGGCGGGCGGAGTCCTGGTCGGCCCGCTGCCGCAGTCGGTTTTTGATCTTCTCGAGGGTGCCGGAGGCCTCCGAGGCCAGGAAGGGGTTGCTGTCGATCAGCTGGGCGGTGAGCTGGGCGTGGCGGTTGAGCAGGGCCACTTGGGCCGCCTGGGGTGCCTGGCCGGCGGGCAGGGCCAGCAGGGCCGCATCCAATTGGCGGTACTGCTCGAGATAGGCCTGGGTTTCGCGGTGGGGTTCGATGCCCTTGATCGGATCCACCAGCGGTGTGACATCCGGGATCACGGTGAGGGGCACCACCAGCGGCACCGAGGGGATCGGGTAGAGGTTGCGCTGCAGCCAGAAGGTGCGCAGTGGCACGTAGGTGAGGTCGAAGGCGACCCACAGCAGGTTGAGGCTGGCCCACACCGCCACAAAGCGATCCCAGCTCCGTGCCCACTGCCCCGATGACGCCGCCATCGACGCCGCGGTTTGAGCTTGCCAGCGGGGGCGCGCCATGGAGCGGGGCGGATGGTGGGGTGCCTAACGTGCCGAGTCTGGCCAGGGGACCCTGACTCCGCAGGGCCAGAGGCCCTTGCGTCAACACAATGATGCGGCCAGGCAATGATGCGGCTGGGCCTGCTAGAGCCCGGCTTCCCCCAGCGCCCTCCCGTTTTTAAAGGCCTCACCTGTTGAACAGCCCGTTGAACACCCCCGAAAGCCTGGATCAGCCCTCCCCGTCGCCGGCTGAGCCCCCCGCCGAGGCGCCAGCGCAGACGCCAGCTCAGGCGCCAGCTCAGGCGCTTGCGGAGACACCTGAAAGCCCCTGGGCCTTCTGGCGCAGTGTGGTGATCACCCTGGCCGTGGCGTTGGGCATTCGCCAGTTTCTGGTGGAGGCCCGCTACATCCCGTCGGGTTCGATGCTGCCGGGGTTGCAGCTGCAGGATCGCTTGCTGGTGGAAAAGCTCAGCTACCGCCAGCGCGCTCCCCGCCGCGGCGAGATCGTGGTGTTCCACTCGCCCCACCATTTCGACCCGGTGCTCTCGGCTGGTGCCAGCCGCAACCCCCTGCGCTGCCTGGTGGTCAATTTCCCCCTGCTGGGCAGCTTGCCCGGGGTGGCGAACCCCGCCTGCGATGCCTACATCAAGCGGGTGGTGGCGTTGCCGGGTGAGCGGGTGATGGTGGATCCCCGGGGGCATGTGTTCATCAACGGCCAGCGGCTTGCTGAGCCCTACGTGCAGAACGACTGCCCGGTGGACAGCCAGGGGATGGGGCCCTGCAGGACCCTCAATGCGGTGGTCCCACCCGGCCATGTGCTCACCCTGGGTGACAACCGTGCCAACAGCTGGGACGGACGCTTCTGGCCAGGGGGCCCTTTCCTCCCCCAGAGCGAAATCATCGGCCGCGCTTTTTGGCGCTTTTATCCTTTCAACCAGACGGGGGCGCTGGGGGTGACAGGCTCCAGTGATCGGCCGGCGTCAAGCCGGTAGCGCGCACGGCCCCGTTGATGGTCTGGCCTCCCAGGGGTTGGTTGGCTGCGCGGGACAGCGACTGGCTTGGCTCCCAGGCCCATTGCTGATGCGGGTCGAACAGCAGCCAGCGGCGCGATCCCACACGGAGCTGTTCGGGCGGCAGCCCCAGCAGCGCCGACCCGCCCCAGCTCATGGCCTGCCAGAGCTGCTCCACTGGCCAGCTGCGGCGTCCCACCAGCTCCTGCCAGAGCAGCGGCAGCACCAGTCCGCGGGGGGCGCCGTGGCCGGCCAGCCCCGGCCGCCGCTGGTCGAGGGGCAGCAGCTGCTCCTCCGCATCAAGCGGCAGGTGATGCACCGCCACGGCGGTGAGCACGCCATCGGCGAGGGCGTTGATCAGGGCCTGGCGATCGTCCGCTGTGCCCAGGGAGGGGTGCAGCCGCCAGCCCTCAGCGGTGGGATCCAGGTTGCTGCTGTCGGCCAGCAGGTGCCACCAGCTGACGCTGGCCAGGGGGCGGTGCTGGGCCGCCCGCAGCAACGCGACGCCAGCGGCGGTGGAGAGGTTCATCAGCCGCAGGGCTGCCTCGGGACGGCTGGCGGCCAGGGTGAGCAGGCTCTGCAGCGGCAGGCTTTCGCTCAGCACCGGATCCGGCGGCCAGCCGGCCCGCAGGGCGTCGACGCCCTCGCGCACGAAGCCGCCGCCGGTGAGGCTCCCATCCCTGGGGGCCACCAGCACGGGCCGCGGGCCCATCTCGCCGAGCAGCAACCCCCGCTCCAATAGGGCCAGGGGGGGGAGTTGGTCGTGGCAGGCCAGCCCAAGCGCCCCCGCGGCGATCTGATCGGCGTGGGGAGCCAGCTCCTGATCGGCTCCCTCCAGGCTGAAGCTGCCCCAGCGCTGCAGGGTCAGTGGCTCCAGTCCGGGCGGGTTCAGGTTGAGGTTGAGGTTGAGGCGCTCGGGCCGGTCCCGCCAGGGGCTGGACCAGGGCAACAGGGCCACGGTGCCGTAGCCCCCCGCCGCTGCGGCGGCAGCCAGGCTGGTGAGGTTCTCAGCCCGCCCATCCCAGGGCTGCTCCAGCACGCTGTGGGGATCCACCAGCATCGGGGCCAGAAGCCAGGCCTGGGCAGCGGTGGGGGAGAGTCCGAGGGCTGCGGCGTGCTGCCCGGCCGGCTCTCCCCAGCTGAGCAGCGCACCGCTGGCATCGATCAGGGCATCCGCGCGGCTGAGGGGCTGGCCTGGCCCTGTGAGCAGTTGAACCTGCTGAAGCCAGAGGGGGCTTGTCAAAATTCAGAGCGCACCGGCGGCGGTGCGGTCCAACACGCCGCCCAGGTGTGGGGTGAGGTTCATGGCCGCCACCACCGGGCGACCGCCGGCTCCTTCGGGGTAGTCGATCACGGTGACACCCCCATTGCCCTGCTTGATGGCCCAGATGTCGGCGGGTTGCAGGCCCAGCAGGCCGCAGAGAATGGTTTTGTTGACGGCGTCATGGGCCACCACCAGGGCGGTTTCGTCGTCACCGAGGCTGGCGGCGATGCGGGCCCAGGTGGCCAAGGAGCGGTCCCAAACCTGCTGCAGGGTCTCCCCCTCCGGCATCTGCACGGTCTGGGGCGCCCGCTTCCAGTCGGCGAGCAGCTGGGGCCAGCCCTCGGCGATCTCCTGCTCCAGCCGGCCCTCCCAGAGCCCGTGGCCGATTTCCACCAGGCCGGTGCTGCTGGTGAGGGGCACGCCGGGGTGGGAAGCCAGGATCGCTTCGGCGGTCTGGCGGGGGCGGGCCATGCAGCTGGTGTAGGCCCGGTTGATCGTGACCGGCGCCAGGAACCGACCAGCCGCTTCGGCCTGGGAGCGGCCGGTGGCATTGAGGGGAATGTCGATCTGCCCCTGAAAGCGGCCTTCGCGGTTCCAGTCGGTTTCGCCGTGGCGCACCAGCAGCAGGCGCGGCCCCGGCCCCTTGGAGGGCAGGGGGTCGCCGAGGTGGGCCAGCCCGTTGAGGGATTCCACCTGCACCCCGCCGCCACTGAGGTTGAGCACCGAGAGCGAGCAGTTGTCGACCCGCAGCCGGCGGAAGCCGGACAGGGGCAGATCCAGCAGCGCCAGCAGCAGGCAGCGCAGGATGGCGTTGTGGGCCACCACCAGCACCGTCTGGGCAGGACCCTGCTCGTCGGCGATCGCAGCCCCATGGCGCTCCAGCAGCTGCTGTCGGAACTGCTGGGCCTGGGCCATCAGCTCCTGCAGGGGGAGGTAGGTCTGGCCATCGGCCCGCTGCAGTTCGAGCCGTTCCGGCGCCTGACGCCACTGCCGCTCTTGATCGGCGTGACGCTCGCGCAGCTCCTGGCGGAGCAGTCCGCTCCAGGGGGCCAGATCAATTTCCAGCAACTGCGCATCGCTCGTCGCGGCCAAGCCCTGACCCTGCTCGGCCAGCAACAGCTGGGCGGTTTCGGCGGCCCGGCGCAGCGGCGAGGTGTAGGCCGCAGTGAAGGTCAGATCCCGCAGCGCGGCACCCGCGGCGCGGGCCTGGGACTGGCCGGTGGCGGTGAGGGTGGAGAGATCGTCGCGACCCTGGATGCGGTGCTCCACATTGAAGCTGCTCTGCCCATGGCGCACCAACACAATCCGAAGGGGCACGGGCTTGACGCTGCTCTGGACCCATCGTATGGGAGGGGGTGCGGGCAGAATCCCCCCACCCGTAAGCCCTGGAGGGCCTGCGCTTGAACGCCAGTCCCCCCCCGCAACCCCGTCAGAGCGCAGGGTGGACCGCTGGGCTGGCCCTGCTCAGCCTGGTGCTCAGTGGCCTGCTCTGGCTCAATGGCCTGGTGGACAGCCTGCAGCGCCCATCGGTGGGCAATGCCCTGGAGCTGCGCCAGCGGGAGCTGACGGCCCTGGCGGCCCCCGCCCTGCCCGCCAACCTGCGCCCGCTCCTGGCTGGGGATCAGCCGCTCCAGGCCTTGCAAAAGGAACTCCTGCAGCAGGTCAACGACGCGCCGCTGCCCCCTGCTCCCGAGCAGCAGCTGCAACTGGCTCTGCTGCAGGGTCAGACGGGGCAGCAGGAGGCGGGCCGGCAACGGTTGCAGGATCTGCAACAGCAGGTGCCTCCCGAGCAGCGGCCCCTGTTGGCGGCCCTGATCGCCCCGCCTATGAACCGGGCCGCTCGTCCGGCGGAGTCGCTCTGGGCGGGCTGGCAACCCTCGCCCCTCACCCGAGCCTTGGCCTGCCAGGCCCTGGGCGGGAGTGTTGACGGCTGCAGCGATCGGCCGGCCCAGCGGGCGGCGGTGCTGCGCCTGTTGGGCACGGGGGTGGTGCCGGTGCTGTTGTTGCTGCTGGGCATCGGCCTGCTGCTGCGCGAGCTCTGGCTGCGCTGGCGCGGCAAGGCCCAGCCCCGGGCGCCCCTGCAGGGGCCGCCCCTGACCCTGGCTGAGGCAACCCTGCTGATCGCCGGGGGCTTTGTGGTGGTGGGTGAGTTGCTGGTGCCGTTGCTGCTGGCCCCCGTGCTGCAGGGTGCGCTCGGGCCGCTGGCCGCCCAGCCCGCCCTGCAGCAGGGGGTGTTGGTGCTGGGCCTTTACATGGGATTGATGGCGGTACCGCTGGCCCTGCTCTGGGGCCAGTTGCGGCCCCACGGCCAGCGGCCCCTGGGGGGTTGGCTGCAGTGGCACTGGCGACCGCTGGGCGGCACCCTTCGCCGTGCTGTGGCCCAGGTGCTGATGGTGCTGCCCCTGGTGGCCTTGGTGGGCTGGCTTCAGGAGCGGTTGGTTGGTGATCCTGGCGGCAGCAATCCCCTGCTCGAGCTGGTGCTCACCAGCGCCAATCCTCTGGCGTTGCTTTGTTTTGCCGTTACGGCCCTGGTGCTGGCACCCCTGTTTGAGGAAACCCTGTTCCGCGGCGTGCTGCTGCCGGTGCTGGCCCAGCGCTGGGGCGGCCTCTGGGCCGTGCTGATCAGCGCCCTGGTGTTCAGCGTTGCCCACCTCAGCATCGGCGAGTTTCCGCCCCTGTTTGTGCTCGGCTTGGGCCTGGGCTGGCTACGGCTCCAGAGCGGGAGGTTGGGGGCGAGTGTGTTGATGCACGGCCTTTGGAATGGCCTCACCTTTGCCAATTTGCTTCTGCTGGCCGGTTGAAGGCCCCCAGTCCCCTTGCTGCCTGGCAACTGGGGTGGTTCAATCGCGCAGTGCTCGGGCCGTCCCCTTGGTTGCCTCCCTCTCGCCCCGGCAGGCTCCCGAAAAGCCACTGATGGCAGGGGGACACGCCAGCCGCCGGGCCCAGCGGCGCACCCTTCAGCTGATTCAGGGCTCCCTCTCGGGTCGCAAGCTGGAGCGCCGAGCCCCCTGGATCAGCAATCTCCACCGCGCCACCGATGGCACCCTGGCGGGCCTCGGCATCTGCATGCTCGCCCTCAGCGCCTTGACTCTGCACTGGCAGAACCGCTGGGGTGTGAGCTATCAGCAACTGGAGGCCTCCCAGATGTTGGAGCACAAGCTGCAGGAATCGTCGGCGCTGCTGGAGCAGCACCACCTGGGCGCGGTGAAGCGCCCGGGCTGGCTGGTGCCGACCAGCAGTGAAAAACTGGTGTACCTCCCGCCCCCCAAGTCCGCCTCTCTCCCCCTCGGCTTGCCCCTGCTGAGCAGCATTCAGCTTCGTCAGATCCGCTCGGGTTACTGATTCATGTCGATGACGCCCAGTCGTCGCCGCGGTCCCAGCCGTCGTCGCAGCAGTTCTCCCCAGCGGGTCGTGGCGATCCAGCCGGTCCCCACCGGTCGCTTGCTGGCGGTGTATGGGCTGCTGTGTGCCGGCCTGGTGGGGCTGGCCGGACGGCTGGCCTGGTTGCAGGTGGTCGATGCGACCAACCTCCAGAACCGGGCCCACGCCATTCAGACCCAAACCACCAAGCCAATCGGCAAGCGGCGCACGATCGTTGATCGCAACGGGCGCCTGGTGGCCCTCGATGAACAACGCTTCACTCTCTGGGCCCATCCCCGCTATTTCAATTTCCCGGGCGACGACCCCCAGAAGATCCGCAGTGCCGACGAGGTGGCCAGCAAGGTGGCGGCGGTGTTGGCCCTGCCGAAAGCCGGGCTTCTGCAAACGATGGCGGGCCGCCGCAGTGGCATCAAGCTGCGCACCGACCTGGATCCAGAGACGGCTGAGCGGGTGCGGCAGCTGGGGATCAGTGGCCTGGATCTCGAGGCCTACCCCCACCGCATCTATCCCCAGGGCCCCCTGTTTGCCAACGTCGTTGGCTTCCTCAACCTGGAGCGTGTGCCCCAGGCCGGCCTGGAGCAGAGCCGGGATGGCGACCTCAAGCGCCAGGAAACGGCCCTGCAGATGCGCCGCGGCGCCGATGGCACCCCGCTGCCCGCTGGCTTGACGGCCGGCTCCCTCTACGGCGACGACCTGCGCCTGCAGCTCACCCTGGATGCCCGGCTGCAGCAGGTGGCCCAGCAGGCCCTGGTCAAGCAGGTCAAGAAGTGGAATGCCAAGCGCGGTGCGGCCCTGGTGATGGACGTGCGCAACGGCGAGATGCTGGCGCTGGCGTCCACCCCCACCTACGACCCCAACGCCTTCTGGAAGTTCAATCCCGCGCTGTTCCGTGAGTGGTCGGTGCAAGACCTCTACGAACCGGGCTCCACCTTCAAGCCGATCAACCTGGCCCTGGCCTTGCAGGAGAAGGCGATCCAGGCCGATGGTCGGGTGGCCGATACCGGTCAGCTGACGATCGGCGGCTGGCCGATCTTCAACCACGACAAGCGGGCCAATGGCCTGATTGATTTCCCCACCGTGCTGCAGGTGTCCAGCAACGTGGCCATGGTGAAGGCGATGGCCCAGGTGAAGCGGGATCGCTTCTGGCAGTGGCTGCGCACCTTCGGCATTGATGAGACGCCCGACACCGATCTGCCGGGGGCGGTAGCCGGGGAACTCAAGCCCCGCAAGGCCTTCACCAGCCAGGCGATCGAGCCCGCCGTGGCCGCCTTTGGCCAGGGCTTTTCGCTGACGCCGCTGAAGCTGCTGCAGCTGCACGCCATGTTGGCCAATGGGGGCCGGCTGGTGAGCCCGCACATCACCCGCGGTCTGCGCTCTGGCGATGCACTGGCCAGCGCTCCGGGTGGGAGCGGGCTGCCGTTGCTCGATCCTGCCGTCACCCGCACGGTGATGGGTTGGATGGAGTCGGTGGTGGAGAACAGCAGTGGCTTGGGCATCAAGATCCCCGGCTACCGGATCGGCGGTAAGACCGGCACCGCCCAGAAAGCGGAGCGGGGTGTCTACATCCCGGGGGCTCTGATCACCAGTTTTGTCGGGCACCTGCCCATCGACGATCCGCGCTACGTCGTGCTGGTGGTGGTGGATGAACCAAAGGGCGGCAACACCTACGGCTCCACGGTGGCGGCCCCGGTCGCCCGCCAGATCATCGATGCCCTGCTGGTGCTGGAGCGGATTCCGCCGTCGCGCCCCAAGGCCTGACGGCTCGTGTTGCCGTTCCCTCAAGGATCGGTCTGCCGTCTGGGTGCACCCGGCCACACTGGCTAGCGTGATGGCACCCAGGGCTGATGCCCAGCCAGCTCGACCCCTCCCTGCCCATGGCCAACCTGCTCGATCAACTCGCTGCCATGACCGTGGTGGTGTCCGACACCGGCGATATTGATGCGATCAAGCAGTTCACCCCCCGCGACGCCACCACCAACCCGTCGCTGATCCTGGCCGCAGCCCAGATTCCCACCTATCAAAACCTGATTGATCGCTCCCTGCAGGAGTCGCGCCAGGTGATGGGTGCCGATGCCGGCGCCGACGCGGTGGTGCGGGAAGCCCTCGATGAAATCTGTGTCACCTTCGGCAAGGAGATCCTCAAGATCGTGCCCGGCCGCGTGTCCACTGAAGTGGATGCCCGCCTCAGCTACGACACCGAGGCCACCATCGCCAAGGCCCGCAAACTGATCGGCCTGTACAACCAGGCGGGCATCAGCAACGACCGGGTGCTGATCAAGGTGGCGTCCACCTGGGAGGGCATTTGCGCCGCCCATCAATTGGAGCAGGAGGGCATCCACTGCAACCTGACGCTGTTGTTCGGCTTTGCCCAGGCGGTGGCCTGCGCTGAGGCCGGCGTCACCCTGATCTCCCCGTTCGTGGGGCGCATCCTCGATTGGTACAAGAAGAGCACCGGCCGCGACGGCTACCCCGGCCCAGAAGATCCCGGTGTGATCTCCGTGACCCAGATCTTCAACTACTTCAAAACCTACGGCTACAAAACCGAGGTGATGGGAGCCAGCTTCCGCAACATCGAGGAGATCATTGAGCTGGCGGGCTGTGATCTGCTCACCATCTCGCCGGCGCTGCTCGATCAGTTGCGCCAGACCGAAGGGGAACTGGAACGCAAACTCAACGCCTTTGATCCGGCTCCCACCGAGGCCCAGATCCATCTCGATGAAGCCCACTTCCGCCAGATGCTGGCGGCCGATCCGATGGCCACCGAGAAGCTGGATGAGGGGATCCGCGGCTTCTGCAAGGCGATCGAAGCCCTCGAGGCCCAGCTGGCCCATCGCCTGGCCGAGCTGGAAGGCGGCGCCGCCTTCAGCCATGCCGTGCACGAGATCTTCCTGCTCAACGATCTCGATGGCGACGGTTGCATCACCCGCGAGGAGTGGCTGGGCAGCGATGCGGTGTTCGATGCTCTCGACACCGACA
>VGQC01000004.1 GCA_016882385.1 Cyanobacteria bacterium M_DeepCast_100m_m1_067
TCAGCATGAAGGGCGCGCATGGCCTGTATCACGTGCTCTTTGACCCTCATGCGTGTGCGTGAGCTGTCCAGCGATGCCCGCTGTACTCACTTCCACCACTCCAGGCTTGGCGTTGCTGTCTCTGGCAGCCTGGTGCCATGCCCTGGACGCCCTACGCCGATTGGATCTTCACGGTGGTGAGCACCGGCAGCATCCTGCTGATTGCCTGGCTGGTGCTGCGGCCCAGGCGGTGACCCCATGCAGTGACCCCATGCAGGCGGCCTAGCCTGAAGCAGAGCTCCACGCCGCTTGTTGCTTGAACAAGATCACCGGACCATTGCGCAGGGCCTTGATCTACGGGGCGATCAGCTATGGCGGGCTTGTGTTGATCAACAACGCCGAGCTCGACCTGCCGAACCTGTGGGTCGCCTACGTGCCGATGTTGATCGGGGTCTATGTGCTGACCCAGTGGTTGGATCGCAAGATCGGCAGCTGACAGGGCGCTGCTTGTTTGACTCGCGCCCAAGGCGATCCACAAAAAAGGGGGCCTGTGGCCCCCTGGAAACTCTGCTGGGCTGATCCCTCAGCCGCTCACTGGTTCGTGTTCAGTAGTGAGTGATCAGTGGTGGGCGTAGTGGTGGCCGCGGTAGGTGAGCTGCTTGGTTACATCGTCGGGCTTGGGCTCGTCGTGGTGGGCATCCACGTAGGGCACGCCGCGATAGGACTTCGCCATCAGGTATTGGGCGTCATCGAGACGCTGGGCCTTGAGGATCCGGGTGCGGATCAGTTCGAGCACGTTCATCACGCTCTCCACAGTGTCCGCGTCCCCGTTGCCTGGCGCGGAACGATCTGCATCCACCGCTGGGTGGATCAACGTGCCCTCATTCAAGCACCTGGTAGCGGTTGATACCACATGATCCACCAGATTGCTTCTGTTTCGTTGCAATGGGGTGCGGTTCAGCTCCTGGGCTCAGCCATCACCAAGCTCCTCGCCCACAGCCTCAATCCGGTAGTACTCCCGATCGTCGGAGCAGCACAGATCGGCGTAGTACCGCTCGAGCACCGCATGGGCTGCGCCGTAGCTCGCGAACACCTGGCCGGCGATGCCGTCGCGGATGCCGTCGTCGCGGAGGATCTGATAGCGGCTCATGGCGTGCAGCAGGGCGATTGCCCGGGATTCAGGAGTAGCGGCCGGGATACTCGCCTGGATGATCGATCCGACGCACCCGCACGCCCGAGGCGGACTGGCCGGAGAAGCGCAGGATGTCGCTTCCAGACACCGAAAAGCCGAGATCCTGGGCCAGCAGCGCCACTTCGTCAGCCGTGATCGCGTCTTCCACCTGCCGCTTCAGGGCCGGATCACGCTGCACGCGGGCCAGGAAGTGTTTGAGCTGCTCGAGCGTCACCAAGAACCCCTGAGATCGCCACCCTAGTGCAGCCTTGGTGAGGACATTAGGCACACAGCGTCGCTACGTTGGTGAAATGAAGCCCTTCGCGTGGAGTCCTGAGATCAATGCTCAGCTGATCGTGGAGCGGCAACTCTGCTTCGAAGCTGTCGTCATCGCCATCGAGGGGGGAGATCTTCTGGATGTGCTGGAGCATCCCAACCCGCAGCGTGACCCAGGCCAACGGATCCTCATCGTTCGCCTTGAGGGATCCGTGCATTTGGTACCCGTCGTGGAAACCGACGAGCATTTTTTTCTAAAAACGATCATTCCCAGCCGTAAGGCCCATCGGCAGTACACCTCTGAAAAAAACCGACCAAACCGAGCCATGAAGACGATTCCCGCCACTCCTCGCCTGGATGCAGAGGAACACCAGCTGCTCAACGATTTTGAGGCCGGTGCCCTGCGCAGCACCTCCAGCCCAGAGCTGCTGCAAGCGCTCAGTGAGTCCGCCAAGGCAACAGGCCTGAAAGACCAGCGCATCAACATCCGCATCTCCCGTGGAGACCTGCAAGCTCTCCGCACGCGTGCACTGCAGGAAGGCATCCCGTACCAAACGCTGATCAGCAGCGTGCTGCACAAATACGTCAGCGGAACGCTGTAAACCTGCCCAAACTGGCGATCGTCTCGAAAACCCGGGTTGCTCCAGGTTCAGATGCGCCGCTCCCTCCAGACTGCGGCGGCTGGCTTGCCTGATCTGGATGCGTTCCCACCCCCTGCCGCCGATCGCGGGCCGAGTAGCCGAGATCCTGGCCCTGGTGCAGCACCACCAGCCTGTGTTTGCCTCCCGTACCAGCCCCGACCTCTCGCAGATCCACTCGGCTTTCGCCTGTGCCCTGCACATGCACCAGCCCACGATCCCGGCCGGAGCAAACGGGGAGCTGATCTCCCACCTGCAGTACATGTTTGAACACCCCGGCGAGGGGGATAACCACAACGCCGAACCATTCGCCCAGTGCTACCGGCGCCTGGCCGAATTGATTCCGCAGTTGATCAGCGAGGGCTGCGATCCACGGATCATGCTGGATTACTCCGGCAACCTGCTCTGGGGGTTCGAGCAGATGGGCCGCGCCGACATCCTCGAGGCGCTGCGCTTTCTGGCCTGTGATCCCGCCATGCAACCCCACGTGGAGTGGTTGGGAACGTTCTGGAGCCACGCCGTGGCCCCATCCACGCCGATCCCCGATCTCAAGCTGCAGATCCTGGCCTGGCAGCAGCACTTCGCGGCCCTGTTTGGTGAGGCGGCTCTGCAGCGGGTGAAGGGCTTCTCACCGCCGGAGATGCACCTGCCCAACCACCCCGACACGCTCTATGAATTCGTCAAGGCCCTGCGGGAGTGCGGCTACCGCTGGCTGCTGGTGCAGGAACACAGCGTCGAAAACCTCGATGGCTCCGGCCTCAGCCACACCCAGAAATACATCCCCAATCAGCTGGTGGCACGCAGCTCCAGCGGCGACACGGTGAGCATCACGGCCCTGATCAAAACCCAGGGCTCCGACACCAAGCTGGTGGGCCAGATGCAGCCCTGCTACGAAGCCCACAGCCTCGGCCGCATGCCTCTGGGCGACACCACCATTCCCGCCCTCGTCTCCCAGATCGCCGATGGCGAAAACGGCGGCGTGATGATGAACGAATTCCCCCAGGCCTTTCTCCAGGCCCACCGCAAGCTGGCCGGGGAGAGCGGTGGCGCAGGCGGGCGCACGGTGGCCCTCAACGGCACGGAATACCTCGAGCTGCTGGAGGCCGCCGGTGTGACGTCTGACGCCTTCCCTCAGATCCAGGCGGTGCAGCAGCACAAGCTCTGGCAACACCTGGATGGGCCGGCCAGCCCGGAAGCGGTGCAGGCCGCCATCGGCGCACTCCAGGCCAGCGATCACGGCTTTTCGATGGCCGGCGCCTCCTGGACCAACAACCTCAGCTGGGTGGAGGGCTACGCCAACGTGCTGGAGCCGATGAACCGCCTCAGCGCCGACTTTCACCAGCGGTTCGATGCGCTGGTGGCGGCCGATCCCGCTGTCACCCGCAGCGCGCCGTATCAAGAGGCCCTGCTGCAGCTGTTGCTGCTCCAAACCAGCTGCTTTCGCTATTGGGGCCAGGGCACCTGGACCGACTACGCCACGGAGATCCACCGCCGGGGTGAGGCCGCCCTCCATGGCCAGCCCTGAGCCACTGCCGCCCTGGCGGCCCCTGCTGCGGGGGGCGCGCGAGCGGGAGGGGCGCTCCCCCCAGGCCCGCTGGTTGCAGCTGGCCAGCGTGGCGGCCGATGGCACGCCGCGGCTGCGCACGCTGGTGTTCCGCGGCTGGGCCGGCGCCACGGAGTTGGATCTGCTCACCGATGGCCGCAGCGCCAAGGCTGCTGAGCTGCACCACCAGCCGGCAGTGGAGCTGGGCTGGCTGCTGCCCAAGGCCCGCTGCCAGTTCCGCCTGCGCGGTGCGGTGCTGAACCTTCCGGCGGAGCTGGAGGCCCGCGAGCGGAAACGCCACTGGCAGAGCCTCACCCCGGGCGGCCGGGCCCTCTGGGGCTGGCCGGCGCCGGGCGAGCCGCTCGAGCTTGAAGCAGACTTTCCCTCCGAACTCGGCGAAGCGCTGCCGATCCCCGCCTGTTTCCAGCTGCTGCGCATTGGCCTGGAGCAGGTGGAGCTGCTGGAGCTCACCAACCACCCGCATCGCCGCCGCCGCTGGTGCCGCGAGGATGGCTGGGCGGAGCAGCGCCTCAATCCCTGATCTTTCCGCTGAAACGCCTCCCCCGCTCTGATGCCCCACCGCTGAGATGCCTCTCTGCTGCGATGCCCCACCACGCTGAGCGCCCCACAAAAATCTGCCCCGTGTGCCAGCGCCCCTTCCAATGGCGCAAGAAGTGGAAGGACGTGTGGGCCGAGGTGCGCTACTGCTCCGACCGCTGCCGGCGCCGCCGCGGGGCTCCGAGTGCTGCAGCCGAGCCCCCCGATTCGGCAGCACAATCGTGACCACCAGTTCGGCCCCTCCTGCCATGTCCGCACTCCTCACCCCGCCCTTCAACCACGACAGCCTGCGACAGCTGTTCACCAAGCCCTACGGCGTGGCCGCGCCCACGGCTGAGCAGTGGCGGCAGGTGTATGCCGAGACCGTGCACTTTGAAGACCCCACCCAGAGCAAAGACGGCGTGGATGCCTACATCCAGGCCCAGCAAGGCTTGGTGCAACGCTGCGACGATGTGTTTCTGGAGGCCGATGCGGTGGCCATTGATGGCGACACCGCCTTCGTGGAATGGCGCATGGGCCTGAAGATCAAGGGGATCGAATTTCTCTACCCCGGCACCAGTCGCCTGCGCTTCGGAGCCGATGGCCGCATCGTTGACCATCGCGACTACTTCGACTTCGTGGGCCCCACCTTTGCGCCGGTGCCGCTGGTGGGCGGCTTCGTGCGCTGGCTTTACAAGCGTTTCGTGGCCTGATGGGCGCCAGCACTAGCACCATGCGCTTGCTCAGCTGGGACGACTTCGACCGAGCCGTGGACCACATCGCCGCCCGCTGCGCCGGGCGCCGCTTCAGCGGCATTCATGGCATCCCCCGCGGCGGGTTGTGTTTGGCGGTGGCCCTGAGCCACCGGCTGGCACTGCCCTTGCTGGCTGATGCCCGCCCTGGTTGCTTGCTGGTCGACGATGTCTACGAGACCGGCCTCACCCTGGAGGCCCACCGGCAGCTGCCCGAGGCCCAGGCCGTGGTGTGGATCAGCAAGGCCGAACCGCAGTGGTGGCATGCCGTGGAGGTGACCAGCTCCAGCGATTGGATTGTGTTTCCGTGGGAACTCCAGGCCGATGCCGCCGCCGATGAGCGGCGCTACCGCAGCTCGCGCAGCTGATCTGAGCCATGCCAGCGCTGCCCCGTCCCACCCTCTACCTCGCCTCCCCCTATGGCTTCTCGCCCCACTGGCGCACGCGATTGCTGCCGGATTTCATCACCGCCCTCGAGGCCCTGGGGCTGGAGGTGTGGGAACCCTTCAGCCGCAATGGCCAGGTGGATCTGGCCCAGGAGGGCTGGGCCTGGCGGGTGGCCCAGGCCGACCTGCAGGACGTGCGCGACGCTGATGCGTTGCTCGCGATCGTCAACGGAACGCCTCCCGATGAGGGCGTGATGCTGGAGCTGGGGGCGGCGATCGCCCTGGGGAAACCGGTGTTTCTGTATCGCGACGACTTCCGCCGCTGCAGCGACTCAGAGGACTACCCGCTCAACCTGATGGTGTTCAGCGGCCTGCCGCAGCACGATTGGCAGGACTACCTCTACGGCGCCATCGATGAGCTGGCTGATCCGCGCAAAGCCCTGATGCGCTGGTTGGGGGAGAAGCCACCTGGTGGCTGTGGCTAGTCCGCAGGTTCACCGTCTTCGTTGACGCTCAACCGGTGCCTGGCGCGGGATTCCAGGAGTTTCTTGGCGGGGCCTGCGGCCACCTCGCCGATCAGGATCGCGGTGCCCAGCATCAGCAGAATCCTGGCGGCGGAGGCAATCATGTGGATCGCTACCTCCTGCGAGGTGGCATGCAATGGGGTTGGGGCGGGACTGGTGGTGTGAGCCATAACGACAGACCTGAACAACATGGCCTTAGGCAAGACGCCAGAGCCCATGACGAGCTGCCCCCAACCTGCCGATCAGTGCTGCACCAATCCTGCACAAGCAGCTCCTGCAGACGCGTCAGCAGCTCGGGCCGGTGAGACGCTCTGGCGTTGGGACTCAAGGCAGCCTTCCTGGTGATCGCCAACGGGCTGCGGCTGCTGAAGGGTCTGGAGCCCCTCACCAGGGCAAGCGCTCCCCATTGGCATGCCAGAAGCTGCCCGAGTTCTCCAGGGTGAGGGCATCGATGCGGGCCAGCAGTCCGCGCACCGACTCCTCCGGGCTGATCCCCTGGGGGTTGAAGTTGATCATGCGGGTGCGCACCAGGCCGGGGTGCAGGATCGCCACAGCGATGCCGCGGGGCTTGAGGTCGATCGCCAGCGATGTGCCGGCCATGTTCAACGCCACCTTCGACATCCGGTAGCCGTAGGAGCCGCCGGAGGTGTTGTCGTCGATGGATCCCATGCGGCTGGTCATCAGGATCAGCTTGGATCCCGCATGCAACTGGGGCAGCAGCGCGTGGGTGAGCCGGAGGGGGGCCAGGGCATTCACCTCAAACTGGCGCCGCAGGCTGTCTGGATCCAGGTGCTCGAGGCTGGTGGCCTCCAGCACGCCGGCATTGAGAATCACCCCATCCAGCGGCAGGCCCGCCAGCCGTTCCACCAGATCGGCAACGGCGGCCTCACGGGTGAGGTCCACCCCCGCCTCGATGCGCACCCCCAGTGCCTCCAGCTCAGGCGAGGGGGTGCGGCAGACGGCGATCACCTGCTCCCCCCGCTCCTGCAGCTGGCGGCAGTACTCCAGGCCGATGCCCCGGTTGGCACCGGTGACGAGGAAGGTGTTCAAGGCAAAAGAGTCGCGTGGGCCCACCCACGTTTAGCGGCGTCCGTTGACGATCACCGCGTTGCCAGAACCGCCAGCGGAGCCGGGCAGCGCCGGCACCACGGAGGTCTGGCCATCCCACTTGTCGAGGAAGAGCTTGTAGAGCACCTGGTCATCGAGGCTGGTGTTCAGCGTCTCGTAGCGCTTGGCTTCCTGTTCGGCGATCAGCACTTCGGTTTGGGCCCGCAGCAGCTGCTGCTCGGCGATCTGTTTCTGCTCGATGGCGGCGCGGTATTCCTCGGCGATCTGCAGGCCGGTCAGGTCGAGGCCCTGCACCGTCACGTAGTCGAACTTGCGCAGCTCCTCCGCCACCTTCTCCTGCACGAGCTCGGAAATGGAGTTCCACTCCGTGGCAATGGTGACCAGCTCGTATTGCGAGAACACGGATTTCAGCGCCTTGAGCAGGGAGGGCTGAATCACCCGGGGATAGATCTGCTGGTCATCGGTGGCAATCGTTTCGTAGATGCGTCCGGCTTCGGTCGGTTTCATCGCATACTTCACCGTCGCCGTGGCCTGGATCACCTGCAGATCCTTGGTCAGGGTGGAGAACTGCTCAGGTCGCACCTGGGTGCGCACGTCAAACAGCGACGTGTTCTGCACCAGCGGTGCCTTGATGTTGGCGCCGGGATTGCGCGGAACACCAGTCACCTTGCCGAGGGTGGTGACCACGGCCACGTTGCCGGCCGGAACGATGAACACGGTCTGGCTCAGCAGAATCGCCAGCCCCACCACCACGGCGATGATCAGGCTGAAGGCTGCTCCCGGCCCATCTGGACTGGCGGCGGAGCGAAGGGGCGACTGCATCAGGAGAACCGGGACAATCAACAACCCTAGGAACGGTCGTTGATGAACCAACGGCTCACAAGCTGGTAGCGCTTTCATCGCCCACCTGGGGAGGCGCGCCGCCGCATTCGACCACCAGGTGGGCACTCGAGGCTCCACGGATCGTCACCCCCATCGGTGGGCTCAGACCGGCTGGGTCAACGTCCTGGTCTCCCAGGGCCAGCAGGGCCCTGTGTTCATCGATCGTTGTCTCGGCTGGGCGCGGCAGCGGCGGCTGCGTCGCGAAGCTCGTGCACCGGCGCTCTCCCCAGGGCTGGCTGGGTTTCCGCTTGGCCTCGATCACCTCGGCCACCAGGGTGATGGCGTCGGTGTGCAGGCCTGGATCTCCGCCCGCGGCCAGCCAGGGGAGATTGGCGGAGTTGCCGCCTGAGCACCAGGAAAGCCGCCACATCGCGCAAAGCCTGGTCGGAGGCCGCCTGGCCCCAGCGATGCCGCACCTGGCTGAAGTGGTCGAGCTGCAAAGCCAGCAGGGCCAGGGGCTGACCGCTCAGACGGGCGCGACCGATCTCCGGCTCCGCTTGCACCAGAAAGCTGCTTCGCTGCACAAAGCCGCTGATCGGATGCACGATCGCTTGGCGGCGCAGCTCGAGTTCTCTGGACAACAGTAGGGCCAGGTCCTCCAGCAAGCGCACCTGGTTGCCACTGAAATGGCGAGGCAAGCGATCGATGACGCAGAGCGTGCCAAGGTTGTGACCGTTGCGGCTCTGCAAGGGTGCGCCCGCGTAGAAGCAGATCTTCGGGTCATGGATGACGAGGGGGTTGGTGCAGAAGCGTGGGTCCTGGTGTGCATCCGGCACCACCATGGTTTCGTCGCTGGCAATGGTGTGGGCGCAAAAGGCCATCTCCGGCGGCGTTTCGGTGGTGTCCAGGCCGTGATGGGACAGAAACCACTGGCGGTCGCCATCCACCAAGGAGATCAGGGCGATCGGTGTTTCCAGCACGGTGGAGGTCAACCGCACCAGCCGCTCTAAATATGCGTCGCCGGGATGATTCAGCACCCCGATGCGTTCCAGGTCCCGTTGCCGCAGCGCTTCGTGCGCGGGAATCGGACAGTCGGGATACGGTGTAACCGCGTGCCGAGGATCTCCAGCCTAGGAAGGTTGATCTCGCCATGATTGAGGGATCCCGAATGGCTGCGATCCCATGTCCCTCTCTCAGGAAGCCTGCATCCCCTGCACCGAAGGTGCTCCCACCCTCAGCGACACCGAGCTTGCCGCCCTGCTGCTGGAGCTGCCGGGTTGGGAGGTGATCGAGGCGCACCACCTGCACAAGGCCTGGACCTTTCCCGATTTTCAGCAGGCCCTCGATTGGGTGAACCGTGCTGGCGCGATCTGCGAGGCCGAGGGCCATCACGCCGAGTTCACTCTGGGCTGGGGCCACGCTGAAGCGCTGGTGTACACCCACAAGGTGGATGGACTCACCCGCGCCGATGCGGTGCTCGCAGCCAAGTTGGATCAGGCCTAGGTCGAGGTGCTCAGGTCGAGGTGCTCAAGTCGAGGTGCTGGCACTTAGACCGGTTGGGCGGCGTTCTTCACATAATCTTCCGTAGAGAACCTGCTGCTCCAGCCTCGATCTGCTCCAAATCTCCATAGGGTCCGCAAAACGTGTAGTTCCGTCATGGCTTCCCGGGAGGAGCTCCACTCCAGCGGTGATCTGTTTGAGCCCCGCAGCTTGGAGTGGCAAGACAACGGTGAGCTGGCTGCCAGCGAAGTCTTTGAGCTGGTCAAGCGTTTGCGGGCGGTGGAATCTGGCGAGCACGTCAACGAGTTGTGGCGGCTCAGCCAGAAGCCCTGAACCCAACATTGCAGCGCCCGCGCTGCAGATTTGCGTGCATTGAACACCGCCAGATCGCATCAAACTGATGACAGCGATGGAAGGAGGATGTGTTGTTTCTCAAATTGCATGATGCAAACGACGAGAGCCTGGTGGAGGTGCTCGATCTGAAGCACCTGATGGATCCGTTTGTCGCCGATGTGCTGGTGCGTCTCCATGCCGGGGAGGAGCTTCAGGAACCGGGTCCCGTTCGGAAGGATCATCTGGTCTTTCCCTCCGGGGAGGTGCTGCCCCGCTGCTGGTTGCAGCTCAACGGCCAGGCCTGAGGCCTTCCGCCTTTGGGGGAGGGCGCCATCGTGTTGGCCTGGTTTGCTCCCGCTGACAGCAAAGCCCCGCTGATCCCCTGGCCCGCTGCTCCCGGATCGTGATCTGCTGATACGCCCGACCAAAAGGATGGAAGACCGACAAAATTGCCGCACCTCTGATCGATATGCGCAGTGGCGTGCTCCTCAGGTTTTCCGATGTCCGGTAACAACCTTGATGCGAGCGACCTCACCCTGCGGCAGTTGCGCCACCTGGCCAGCAACCTCGGCATCGGGCGCTACAGCCGCATGCTCAAGGAGCAGCTGCTGCGAGCGATCGAGCGTCAGGCGCCCTCTCCCGGCGAGCCTGGGCAGGGCCCGGCTGATCTCCGCGCCCTGGAGGCGGGCATGGCTCCGGCCCCTCGGCCGGAAGCCCAGACCTCGGTGGTCTTTCTGCCGCGTGATCCTCAATGGGCCTATGTGTTCTGGGAGCTGTCTGATTCCGATCGGCGTCAGGCGATGGCCGACGGAGCCAATCAGTTGGTGTTGCGCATCGCCGATGTCACCGGCCTGGGCGATGGAGGCACCCATCCCCACACCATGCAGGAAGTGGTGGTCAACAGCCATGCCACCGAGTGGTACCTGCCGGTTCCCCTGAGTGACCGTGCCTACCGGGTTGAACTGGGGTATCGGGATGCGGGGGGTGGTTGGCGCTCGTTGGCGTATTCCGCCGTGGCCCACGTGCCCTCGCTCCATCCCAGCGAGCTGATCCTGGATCAATTCGTGCCTTTCACCCTTGAGGCTCCGGTGACGGAGGCAGCCGCTGCGCCGCTGCTGTCCGAGGCCGCGCCGGGAATTCACGAACGCGTTTACCAGGTGGCCACCTCCACCTGGCGGGCGACGGGCCGCGGTTCTGAGGCCTTCCATGAGATGGATGCTTTCGCTGATTCCAGCCAGGGGCTCAACGCCTCCGGTGCTGGTGTTTGGGCCAGCGGCCGCACTGCATCGGGTGCCGGTGGGGTGGCCTCACGCCAGCGCTCCTTCTGGCTGGTTGCCGATGCCGAATTGATCGTCTACGGCGCTACCGATCCCTCGGCCACCCTGCGCATCGGCGAGGAGTTGGTGCCCCTCGCCGAAGACGGCACCTTCCGCATCCAGGTGCCGTTCCGCGATGGACAGCAGCTGTATCCGATCACGGCGGTGGCGGCCGATGGCGAACAGCGCCGCCACATCACCCTCGACTTCAGCCGCTCCACCCCCGACGCCAACGTCAACACGGTGGAGGACGCGGTCGCCGAGTGGTTCTGAGGCCCTCAGGGCACCAGATTGACGAGCTTGCCTGGCACCACGATCACGCGGCTGGGTGGTTTGCCCTCCAGCCATTTGCTGGCGATGTCACTGTCCAGGGCCAGGCGCTCCAAGGTGGCCTTGTCGGCATCAGCGGGCACGTCGAGGTTGCCCCTTACCTTCCCCTTCACCTGGATCACCAGCGGGATCGTGTCGCGCACCAGGGCGCTGGCATCGGCACGCGGCCAGGCCTGGTGGTGCACGCTCGTTTGGCCATCGGGATTGCCCCCCAACCGCTGCCAGAGCTCCTCGGCCAGGTGCGGCGCGAACGGCGCCAGCAGCACGAGCAGGGCATTCAGGGCTTCGGAGGCCACGGCCGGGGAAGCCGCCTGCACGTGCTCGCCCATGGCGTTGCTCAGCTTCATCAGCTCTGAGACGGCCGTATTGAATTGATAGTCGCCGTCGAGGTCGTCGCTGATCTCGGTGATCGCGGTGTGAACGGCGCGGCGCAGCGCTTTGTCTTCCGGGCTGAGGGTGGAGAGATCGCTCTCTACACCGTCGGCGTCCAGTCCAAGGCCCCGCGCCACGGCCCCCTCCACCAGGCGCCAGAGCCGCTGCAGGAAGCGGAACTGACCCTCCACATCGGCGTCATCCCACTCGAGATCCTTCTCGGGCGGCGCCTTGAACAGGATGAACATGCGGGCGGTGTCGGCGCCGTACTTGTCGATCACCACAGCCGGATCAACGCCGTTGTACTTCGACTTCGACATCTTTTCGTAGAAGGTTTCCAGCACCTCGCCCGTGATCGGATCCCGGGGATCGCTGGGATCGGTCACATCGGCCGGGGCGATGTACTTGCCGCTGTGGGGGTTCTTGTAGGTGATGCCTTGCACCATGCCCTGGGTGAGCAGGCGCGCGAAGGGCTCATCAAAGCCCAGCAGGCCCCGGTCGCGCAGCACCTTGGTGAAGAAGCGCGAGTAGAGCAGGTGCAGGATGGCGTGCTCGATCCCGCCCACGTACTGGTCCACCGGCAGCCAGGAATCCACCGCATCCCGGCTGAAGGGCAGCTGCGTGTTGTGGGGATCGCTGTAGCGCAGGAAGTACCAGCTGGAGCACATGAACGTATCCATGGTGTCGGTTTCGCGCCGGGCGGGTTTGCCGCAGCAGGGGCAATCGACACGCCACCAGCTCTCAAGCTGGGCCAGGGGCGAGCCGCCCTTGCCCTCAAGGTTGGCGCCCTTGGGGAGCTCCACCGGCAATTGCTCGGCCGGCACCGGCACCACGCCGCAGCTGTCGCAATGGATCACCGGGATCGGGCAGCCCCAGTAGCGCTGGCGGGAGATCAGCCAGTCGCGCAGGCGATAGGTGGTGCGGGCCCGACCCCAGCCCTCCGCTTCCGCCGCCGCGGTGATGGCTTTTTTGGCCTCTGCGCTTGTTAGGCCATCGAAGCGGCCGGAGTGAATCAGCACCCCGGCTTCCGTCCAGGCACCGCCCGCGTAAGCGTGCTCATCGCTGCCCTCGGGGATGATCACCTGCTGCACCGGCAGTTCGTACTGGCGGGCAAACACAAAATCGCGCTGGTCGTGGGCGGGCACGCCCATCACGGCGCCGGTGCCGTAGTCGGCCAGCACGTAGTCGGCGATCCACAGGGGAATCAGTTTGCCGTTGGCCGGGTTGCGCACCTGGGCACCAATGGCGACGCCGCGCTTGGGTTTGTCGTCTGCCGTGCGCTCCTGCTCGCTCTGGCGGCTCACCAGATCGCAGAACGCCTCCACGTGGATCGCCTGCTCCGCGGTGGTGAGCGAGCTCACCAATGGGTGCTCGGGCGCCAGCACCACGTAGCTGGCGCCAAAGATCGTGTCCGGCCGGGTGGTGAACACGGTGATCTGCTCGCCGGTGCCTGCGCCCTCGGCATCCACCACCGGGAAGCTGAGCTCGGCGCCGGTGCTGCGGCCGATCCAATTGGCCTGCATGGTGCGCACCCGCTCCGGCCAGCCCTGCAGCTTGGGCAGATCGTCGAGCAGCTGGTCGGCGTAGGCGGTGATCTTCAGAAACCACTGGCGCAGCTTGCGCTTTTCCACCAGGGCACCGGAGCGCCAGGAGCGGCCTTCGCTGTCCACCTGCTCGTTGGCAAGCACCGTCTGGTCGATCGGATCCCAGTTGACCGTGGCGTCCTTCTGATAAGCCAGGCCGGCCTCCAGGAACTGCAGGAACAACCACTGGGTCCAGCGGTAGTAATCGGCGTGGCAGGTGGCCACCTCCCGGTCCCAGTCGATCGAGAGCCCCAGGCGCTGCAACTGGGCGCGCATGGAGGCGATGTTCTGATCAGTCCACACGCCCGGATCGATGCCGCGCTCAATCGCTGCGTTCTCCGCCGGCAACCCAAAGGCATCCCAACCCATCGGATGCAACACCTGTTTGCCGCGCATGCGCTGCACCCGGGCGATCACATCGGTGATCACGTAGTTGCGCACATGGCCCATGTGCAGGTTCCCCGAGGGATAGGGAAACATCGATAGGGCGTAATAGGGCTCGCCATCAGCAGCGGGCGTGCGGTGCTGACCGGCGGCGTCCCACTGCTGCTGCCAGCGGGATTCGAGAGCCTGGGGTTGGTAGCGGGGTGCGTCGCTCACAGCAGCCAGGCCTGGTTCAGAGCTGTGATCGTGCCACAGCCCAGTTGGTCAGAGCAGGCTCAGCCCAGGGCGCGGATCGTGCAGGCTGCAGCGCGGTTGATCAAGGTGAGGGGACGCCCTTCCGCCTGGCTGAGGGCGAGATAGGCAACGTCCTGCCAGTGCAGGGTTCCCTCCAGTTCACCGACACCCATCACCTGAACGGCCACGGGAGTTTTGTGGCGGATCAGATCCTGCAGATGGCGAATGCTCGGCTGGGAGGTATCGAGAGCCGTCGAGCGCTTCTCGAAAAAGCTCTGCATAGGATTTGGTGGTGCCTGCCTTTGCCCCCATCGTGCTCCAGTTCAGCAAATATCAAGGTCTGGGAAACGATTTCCTCATGCTCGATGCCCGGGGGGCGGGCAGCAGCGACAGCGATCTGGGCCTCACTCCTGAGCGGATTCAACGCCTGTGCGACCGCCGCTTTGGCGTGGGCGGTGACGGGGTCATCCTGGCCCTGCCACCCCGGGAGGGTGGAGAACTGCGCATGCGGATCTTCAATGCCGATGGCAGCGAACCTGAGATGTGCGGCAATGGCATCCGCTGCCTGGCTCGCTTCCTGGCCGACAGCGACGGGGATGCCCCGGGCCGGCAGTGGCAGATTGAAACCCTGGCCGGTCGCATCGTTCCCGAGCTCTGCGCCGACGGCACCATCCGCGTTGACATGGGCGCCCCCTTCCTCGAGCCCGCTGCCATCCCCACCACCCTGCCGCTTGGGGAGGCCGGGGTCGCCCAGGGGAGCCTGGAGGTTGGGGGTGAAACCTTCGCGGTGGGAGCGGCAGGCATGGGCAATCCCCATGTGGTGATTCCCGTGGACGATGTTGCGGCGGTCGATCTCGAGCGTTATGGCGCCGCCTTGGAGGTGCATCCGGCCTTCCCCGCCCGCACCAACGTGCACTTCGTGCAGGCCCTCAGCCCCACCCATCTGGTGATGCGGGTGTGGGAGCGGGGTGCTGGGCCGACCCTGGCCTGTGGCACCGGTGCCTGCGCCACCTTGGTGGTGGCCCATCGGCTCGGCTTAGCGGAGCGCCGCGCCCGCCTGGATCTCCCTGGCGGACCTTTGGAGATTGCCTGGGACGCCACCAGCGATCACGTGTTCATGACCGGTCCGGCGGTGGCGGTGTTCGACGGTGTGGTGACCCCGGAGCTCTGGGGCGAGGAGCCTGCTGCCAGTGCTGCAGAGGCCACCACCGCAGCGCCCACCACCGCAGCCACCGTTCCAGCACCCACCCCAGCAGCTACCCCAGCAGACATCGACTGCGCCACAGCCTGCGTCAACGGTTGCGTTCGCCCCGAGGCCTGTCCCTCGGCGGAGGCGCGGGCTCGCGTGGCGGACCTGCTCAGCAGCAGTTCCCTCGACGACCTTGTTGCCCTGGCCACCAACTCCCTGGAGTCGCGGACGCGAGCGCGCGTGGAGCGGGACAGCGGCTTGTTCCGTTAGGCCCTTGGCTGCCTCCGCACCGGCTGCCTTCGCACCGCTCTATCTCGATGCCTGCGCCACCACCCCGCCGGCGCCTGAGGTACTCGAGGTTATGGCCGCGGTGCAGGCTGAGGCCTGGGCCAACCCCTCGAGCCTGCATGGTTTTGGGCTGGCGGCCGCCGAGCAGCTGGAGCGCAGCCGTTGGCGCCTCGGCGAGCTGCTCGGCTGCGCCGCCAGTCAGCTGGTGTTCACCTCGGGGGGCACCGAATCGATCCACACCGCCCTGCTCGGGGTCGCCGGGCAGGGGTCTCCAGGACGTCTGTTGATCTCCGCGGTCGAACACCCGGCCACCCTGGCCGCAGCGGTGCAGGTGCAACGGCTCGGCTGGCAGGTGGAGATCCTGCCGGTGGACCACCTGGGGGTGGTGGATCTCGAGGCCCTCGATCGCTTGCTGGTGCCTCCCACGCGGCTGGTGTCGTTGATCTGGGGCCAGAGCGAAGTGGGCACGATCCAGCCGATCGAAACGATCGGGGCCCGCTGCCGCGAGGCCGGCGTGTTGTTGCACGTGGATGCGGTGCAGGTGCTGGGCCACCGGCCGTTGGCCTTCGATGCCCTGCCGATCGATCTGCTCAGCCTGGCGGCCCACAAGCTGCAGGGGCCCCGGGGCGTTGGCGCCCTGTTGGTACGCCAAGGCGTGTCGCTATCCCCCTTCATCGGCGGGGGCGGCCAGGAAGCAGGGCGGCGGGGTGGCACCGAGCCGGTGGCCCTGGTGGCGGGGCTCACCCGTGCCCTGGAGCTCTGTCAGGCTCGCCTGGGGTCCCACGGGGGGCAGGATCCCATCGCCGATCTGCGCGATGGTCTGCTGGCCCGTGTCTTGGAACTGGAGGGGGTGTGCCTCAGCGGCCCCGATCCCCGCCACGCCGCCGATCCGCCCCGTCTGCCCCACCATCTCAGCCTGTTGGTGGCCAACCCATGCGGCACGCCCCTGTCGGGCCGAGGGCTTGTGCAGGCCCTCTGGCAGCAGGGGTATGCGGTGAGCAGTGGATCGGCTTGCAGCAGTGGGCGCGCTGCCGAAGGGGGGCTGGCTCCCAGTCCGATCCTGCAGGCCATGGGCTATGCCGATGCCGAGGCCGCCAGTGGTGTGCGCCTGAGCCTGGGGCCCTGGCTCACCGCCGCCGATCTGGAGGGGGTTCCCGCGGCGCTTGAGCAAGCCCGGGTGCGGCTGCAGGCCGTACTCTCAGCACGCTGACGCCTTGGTCAGGGAGCCCTTAGGGTCGGCCGACCCGTGCTGGCTTGATGCTTCCCCCCGACCTGCGCTCCGCCGAGGCTGAAGCTCTGACGGCGATCCAGGCTGCTCTCAGCGGTGGTGCCAAGGGTCTGTGGACCGTGGAGCTGCGTTTTGAGGGCCTGCGGATTTTGCCGTTGGCCCTGCGTTTGCAGGCGGCCCTCAGCCCGGCATTGCCCAGCCTGCGGCTGTTGTGTCCGGATGCCGGTGCCACGGCCCTGGCCCAGCGCGATGCCCCGGATTTCGCCGCCCGCATCGCCAGCCTGCGGGATCAGATGCGCCTGCAGCAGGCCGACGGCGGCAGCGAAGGTGTGCTGCTGCTGGTGGCCCCCTCCCCCGCCGACTACGAGGAGGTGGAGCAGGTGTGCGCCCTGCACCGTGGCGCGGTGGTGCTGCTCAACGGCAGCCTGGAGGATGCGGCGGTGGGCATTGGCAGCGTCGCCCGGGAGCGCCGCAAAGGATTTTTGTCGGGATGGCAAAGCGCCTATGCCCTGATTCCCTCGGGTGATGGGGCGCTGCGCCGCGCCTGTCCTGATCCCTGGGAGCTCTACCGCTGCGATCCCGATGGCTACCGCTTTGTGGCCCACTTCGATCAGAAGCCGGATGCGGAGCAGCAGGCCCTGGCTCTGGCCGGTGAGGGCGGGCTGGGGCTCGGCGGCAACCTCAAGGTGATGGATGCCTTCATCGAGGGGCTGCGCAACTAGGCACGCGACCCGCCCCCTGCCCTGGTGGGTCGCGGCCCTGGTGGGACCCGACGAACCTCCGTACACTTCGCCGAACCCTGGATCAGCCCGATGGCCTCCGAGCGCGACCTGTCTTCAGCACGCAACGGCCGCTCCTGGAGCCTGGTGGATCTCGGCGCCGCCGCCGCGGTGGTGCTCGCCGCCGTTGGTGTGATCTGGAGTCCCAAACTCAGCGGGGCCGTGGCCCAGGCCACCGGTGCCCTCACGCCGGTCACGGTGCTGGTGGATGTCCGCGGTGTGCCGGTGGCGGATCCCACCGCCTTGATTCAGGCGGCGCAGCGCGAAGGCAAGGTGGCCATCGTGATCCGCAACCAGCCCCATGGATCGGTGGATGTCAAGCAGGTTCTGCCCCTGCAGCGCCGGCTGACGGCTGTGCAGCCCAACGGCACGGTGGTGACGGCGGCGGATCCGAACCAGACCACCATGGGCAGCCTGGATGCCCGCTTTGTGCTGCAGGGCCAGGGCCGCAAGAGTGGCGGCGGCGTCGTCTTCGGCAACCAGAACCTCAAGGTCGGCGCCCCCGTGGAGATCGAGGGCTTGCAGTACCGCGTCGGGGGCACGGTGAGTGGCCTGCAAGCTGGAGGCCAGTGAGATGGGCTCCATCCGTGGTTCCCTCCAAGCGGCTGCCGGACTGATCACGCTGGCGGTGCTGCCGGCGGCAGCCCTGGCCCAGCAGGCCCCGGCGATCACCGCCTATGCGCTGGAGCCGGCGCCGCTGGCCACCCTGCCGCCGCTGCCCCCTCCGCTGGGCCTGCCCCAGTTGCAGGCGCAGGTGAGCTGCCCGGCGCTGCAGCAGCGGCTCCTGGCCACCGTGGGCAGCCAGGCACCGGTCTGGAGCATCAGCATTGCCGATGGCCAGGGTCGTCTGCTTGCCGATCTCAACGGCACCCGGCCCCGCATCCCGGCCTCCAACCAGAAACTGCTGAGCACGGCCTACGCCCTCGATCGGCTCGGGCCCGATTATCGCCTCAACACCCAGCTCTGGCGCCTCAGCGACGGCAGCTTCCGCCTTACCGGTGAGGGCGACCCCGACCTGGCCTTGCCCCAGCTGCAACGCTTTGCCAAGTTGGCCCTTGGAACGGGCGGCAGCAGCGGCGAGCCTCCCTCGCTGGTGCGCCTGCAGATCGCCGAAGAGCCCCGCCAGGCCTGGTGGCCGCAGGGCTGGCATCCCGACGACCGCTACTACGCCTACGGGGCACCGATCACACGGCTGGCCATCACCAGCAATGCCATCCACGACGCGGTGATGAATCCGCCCTCCCGTCTGCAAGCCCTGCTCCAAAAAACCGTGGGCCTGCAGGGCGGCAAGGTGCAGGTGTCTCAGGTGTCGTCGCGCGCGCCCCTGCCGGGCGATGCCGTGCTGCTGCATCAGGAAGCGTCAGCTCCGATGCACAACCTGCTGAGCCTGGCCAACACCGAGAGCCACAACTTCACCGCCGAAGTGCTGCTGCGGCAAGCCGCCGGCAGTTGGGATCTGGGTGAGGCCGCCCAGCGCCAAACCCTCTGGCTGGGTGAGCAGGGCCTGCCGATGCAGGGGGTGCGCATCGCCGATGGCAGTGGTCTTGACCGGGCCAATCGCCTCACCAGTCGCTTCCTCACGGCCCTGTTGCTGCGGATGGATCAGCACCCCTATGGCCGTGCCTACCTGGCATCCATGGCTGTTGCCGGCCAGCGGGGCACCCTGCGCAATCTCTACGTGGGGACCCCTCTGCAAGGCCAATTCTTTGGCAAAACCGGCACGATCAGCGGGGTGCGCTCGATCAGTGGTGTGCTGCTCACCAGTGCTGGCCCTCGCTACGTGAGTGCGATCAGCAATGGAGCCAGCTCCCCCAACGACACCATCGGCCGGGTGCTGCGCCAGGCGCAGAACACCCAGCTCTGCCCGCTCTAGCCCGCCAGCTGCTTCAGGGTGTTGGCCACCCGCCGGCGGCGGCTCACGGGCTCCTCAGTGCCGCTTGAGGTTGCGTCCGGGGCCTGGAGTCGCACCAGTTCGCGCCGGCCCCCCAGCACCACCTGACTCATCTCCTTGAGCCGGCCTTCCAGTTCGCCCAGCACCTGCTCGGCATAGCGATTGGCACCGTCCTGGATGGTGGCGGCCTCCTGGCGGCTGCGGGACACCAGGGCATCGCATTGCTGCTGGGTCTGCTGGCGGAACTGCAGGGCGTCGTTGTGCAGCCGCTCCGCTTCGGCCTGGCTGTCGCGCTGCACCCGCATCCCCTCCTGGCGGATCTGCTCCAGCTCCGCCATCGCCTGTTGCCTGTTGCGCTCGTGTTGCTCCAGCAGCTGACGGTTGCGTTCGGCGGCCTCCTGCTCCAGCTGCTGGCGGCGGGCCGCAAACTGTTGCTCCATCTGGGCCATGCGGGCCTGGTGTTCCTGCTCGGCCTGGGCCACCTGTTGGCGGGCCTGCAGCATCAGCTGCTCGCATTGCTGGCGGGCCTGGTCGCGCAACTCCGCCACCTGTCGCTCCGCCTCCTGGCGGATCGCGGCGCTGTTGATGAGCTGTTCCCGCTCGCGCTTGCCGGTGGCAATGATCTCGTCGGCCTGCTGGCGGGCCTGCCCGATGAACTCCTCCCGCTGGCGGATCAGCTCCACCGCCTGGCTCAGCTGCGTTGGCAGCGCCTCCCGCAGAGCATCCATCACTTCGATGGCGTCCTGTTCGTTCACCAGGCGGCCACCGCTGAAGGGAATGCGGCTGCCTTCGAGCACGATCTCCTCGAGTTGATCGAGCTGATCGAGCACGGTGATGGTGGCCTCGGCCATGGACGGCTCTAAATGGATGTCCGATTAAAAAGCCTGGTTAGGTCATCCGCCACTGCAGGGGGCACCATGTGGCGCACATCGCCACCGAACCGCGCCACCTCCTTCACCACCGAACTGCTCAGAAAGCTGTGGCGGACGGCGGTAGCGAGAAACAGCGTTTCCACCTGGGGGGCCAGGCTGTGGTTGGTGTGGGCGATCTGCAGCTCAAACTCGAAATCGCTCAGGGCCCGCAGCCCGCGCAGGATCACCTGGGCCTGGCTGCGACCGGCGAAATCCACGGTGAGCCCGTCAAAACTGCCCACCTCCACGCCACTGAGGTGGGCGGTGGCGCTGCGGATCTGCTCCAGCCGCTGCTCCAGGCTGAAGGCGGGCTGCTTGCTGGGGTTCTGCAGCACCGCCACCACCACACCGTCAAACAGTCGGGCCGCCCGCTCGATCAAGTCGAGGTGGCCCAGGGTGAGGGGATCGAAACTGCCGGGGTAAAGGGCACGCATCCAGCCAGCCTATGGGCGCCCCTGGCGTTTCTAGAGTTGGATCAGTTCCGTACGCCCTAGGGCGCTCTTGCCGCCATGGCCCCAATTGCTTCCCTCAACGCCGAAGCCAAGAAGACGCTGCTGCGCAAGATTCCCCATGGGGTGTTCATCTGCGGCGTGGCCGAAGGTGAGGAGGTGAACGGTTTCACGGCCAGCTGGGTGACCCAGGGAAGCTTTGAGCCTCCCCTGGTGGTGATGGCGGTTCGGGCCGACAGCACCAGCAACGGCATGATCCAGCGCACCGGCAAGTTTTCCCTGAACGTGTTGGCGGCCGACCAGAAAGATCTGGCCGCCGTGTTTTTCAAGCCCCAAAAAGGGGTGGGCGGGCGCTTTGACGCCGCCCCGTTCCAGCTCGGGGAGCTGGGTTTGCCGATCCTGGAGAACGCGCTGGGGGCGGTGGAGTGCGAGCTGGTGGGTCAGGTGGCCCATGGCGACCACACTGTGTTTGTGGGTGAGGTGAAGACCGCCACCCTGCACCGCGATGGTGCCGCCCTGGAGCTGGGCAGCACGGGCTGGCAGTACGGCGGTTGAGCCTGCCCCTGCTGCAGCAACCTGATCGGCTCAAGGCCCGGCTGAGGGAGGTTCCCCCCGAGCCGGGCTGCTATCTGCTGCGCGACGCCAGCGACCGCATCCTCTACATCGGCAAGGCCAAGCTGCTGCGCAACCGCGTGCGCAGCTACTTCCAGAGCGGCAGTGGCCACGCCCACAGCCCGCGCATCTCGCTGATGGTGCGCCAGGTGGCCGAGATCGAATTCATCGTGACCGACAGCGAAGCTGAGGCGCTGGCGCTGGAATCCAACCTGATTAAGCAAAACCAGCCGCACTTCAACGTGCTGCTGAAAGACGACAAGAAATACCCCTACCTCTGCATCACCTGGAGTGAGGCCTACCCGCGCATCTTCATCACCCGGCGGCGTCGCTTCCGCTCGCCCCTCGATCGCTTCTATGGCCCCTATGTGGATGTGGGCCTGCTGCGCCGCACCCTGGCCCTGGTGAAACGGGTGTTTCCCCTGCGTCAGCGGCCTCAGCCGCTCTACCGCGACCGCACCTGCCTCAACTTCGACATTGGCCGCTGCCCAGGCGTTTGCCAGGAGAAGATCAGCTCAGACGACTACCACCGCACCCTGCGCCAGGTGGCGATGGTGTTCCAGGGGCGCAACGAGGAGTTGTTGGAGCTGCTGCACGAGCAGATGGGCAAGTACGCCGAGCGGCTCGACTTCGAGAGTGCCGCCCGGGTGCGCGACCAGCTGCAGGGCATCGACACCCTCACGGCCGATCAGAAGATGAGCCTCGGCGACAGCTCGGTAAGCCGCGATGTGCTCGCCCTGGCGGCCGATGCGCGGGTGGCGGCCGTGCAGTTGTTTCAGATGCGGGCCGGCAAGTTGGTGGGTCGGTTGGGCTTCACCGCTGATGCCATCGGCGCCGATGGCTTGCCCCTGGAGCCTGGCCGGATTCTGCAGCGGGTGGTCGAGGAGCACTACAGCCAGGTGGAGCCGGTGGAGATCCCGCCCGAGCTGCTCTTGCAGCACCCCTTGCCCCAACAGCCCCTAATCGAGGAGTGGCTGGTGGAGCGCCGCGGCCGGCGCGTCAAGCTGGCCGTGCCCCAGCGGCAGCAGAAGGCCGACCTGATCGAGCTGCTGGAGCGCAACGCCAGCTACGAGCTGCAGCGGGCCCAACGGGGTGCTGAACAGCAGTTGCTGGCCACCGAAGACCTGGCCCAGCTGCTGGAGCTGCCCAGCCCGCCGCGGCGCATCGAGGGCTACGACATCAGCCACATCCAGGGCAGCGATGCGGTGGCCTCCCAGGTGGTGTTCATCGATGGGCTGCCGGCCAAGCAGCACTACCGCAAATACAAGATTCAGAGCAGCTCGATCCGCGCCGGCCACTCCGACGACTTCATGGCCATGGCCGAGATCATGCGGCGGCGCTTCCGCCGCTGGGCCCAAGCCAAGGCGGAGGGAGCGGATCTGAGGACCCTGCGCCGGGCTGCCAACACGGCCCTGCACACTGGCGGCCTCAACGACTGGCCCGATGTGGTGATGATCGACGGCGGCAAGGGCCAGCTCTCAGCCGTGATGGAGGCCCTACGGGAGCTGAACCTGGATGAGGAGCTGGTGGTCTGCTCCCTGGCCAAGCAGCGGGAGGAGGTGTTCGTGCCCGGGGCGAAGCAACCGCTGGAGAGTGAACCCGACCAGCTGGGGGTGCAGCTGCTGCGCCGCCTGCGCGATGAGGCCCACCGCTTCGCGGTGAGCTTCCACCGCCAGCAGCGGGGCGAGCGGATGAAGCGCTCCCGCCTGTCCGACATCCCGGGCCTCGGCCCCAAGCGGGTGAAGGAGCTGCTGGCCCATTTCCGCTCGATCGATGCCATCCAGCTGGCGAGCCCCGATCAGATCGCGGCGGCCCCGGGGGTGGGACCGGCGCTGGCCCGCCAGGTGTGGGACTACTTTCATCCCAGTGACGACCTCGCCGGCGAGGAGTTGGCCAGTTGAGGCGCCTGGCTTTCCCCCTGCTGCTCTCCCTGGCCCTGGGTCTGCTGCTGCTCCTCTCTCCAGCCCTGACCAGCCCGGCCCTCGGCGCGCCCGGAATCTGCGTTGGCCCGGTGTGCGGCGATGAGATCAGCCGCAGCGCCAAGCACCACTGGCAGTTGCGCCTGCGGGTGAGCGACCAGCAGGGCCAGCACGAGCGCCTGGTGGTGGATTGCCGCAATGGCGGCGTGAGCCCCTTGGCTGGCCCGGTGGAGCGGGGTTATGCCGCCGCTGTGGCGCGACGCGCCTGCCGCCTGGCCGGGGAGTCCCCTCTGGCCTAACGGTCGCGACCGCGCTGGGCGGCGTGTCCGGTTCTCCGCCCCTTGGCCGCCGTTGCCGCTGGAGCTGTAGCCCCAGAATAAGTGTTGATTCGCGCAAGGGCTGCCATGGCTTCGACCCAACCCCTCCGGGTTGCCGGCAGGAACGGTCCCCCGCCTGCCTTCGTGGCTCCGATTCTGGGTCTCGCCGCCGTGGGTGCCCTGGTGATGATTCCCCTGGTGGCGCTGGCGGCGATCCCCTTGGTGCTCGCGGCTTTGATGGCTGTGGGCGGGGTGGTGGCCTTCGGCCTCAGCGTTTGGGCACTGATTGAAGGGCTGGCCGCCTTTGAGCGTTGGATCGAGTCCGACGGGCGCTTCCAGCAATGACGGCGGGGCGTCACCTTCCCTGGGCCATGCCGTGAAGGGGATCTGGGTGCTGGGCGACCAGCTCTCGCAGAACCATCCGGCCCTGGCCTCCCTCGCTCCTGCCCAGGCTCGGGTGCTGCTGATCGAAAGCACATCGGTGCTGCAGCAGCGGCTGTATCACCGCCAGAAACTGGTGCTGGTGTGGAGCGCGATGCGCCACTACGCCGCTGCGCTGCGTCAGCTGGGCTGGAGCGTGGATTACGCCGAGGCGACCACCTTCGCCGCCGCTCTGCAGACCTGGATCACGCAGCACGGCATCCGTGAGCTGCACCTGATGGAGCCGGCCGAGCGTCCCTTCCGGATGGCGATTGAGCGGCTCGATCTGCCGGTGCCGTTGGTGTGGCATCGCTCCAACGCCTTCCTCTGGAGCCAGGCTGACTTTGCGGCCTGGGCCCAGCCCTACAAGCAGCTGCGCATGGAGCTGTTTTACCGGCAGGGGCGCAAGCGCTTCGGTGTGCTGATGGCCGACGACGACCAGCCCCTGGGCGGCCAGTGGAATTTTGACCACGACAACCGCAAGGCCCCGCCCAAGGGGCTGGCCGGCCCCGAACCGCTGGGGTTCGAGCCCGATGCGACCACCCGGGCGGTGATGGCCAAGGTGGAGCACCTTGCCGCAGAACTGGCGGCGAGCGGGGCCGTGCCCCTGCCCGGGCTGAGTGAACCGTTCCGCTGGGCCGTGACCCGCGAGCAGGCCCTGGCTGCGCTGGAGCACTTCATCGGCAGCCGCCTCGATGGCTTCGGACCGTTTCAGGACGCCATGGTGAGCGGCCAGCCCACCCTCTGGCATGCCCTGCTGTCTCCCTATCTCAACCTGGGCTTGCTGCACCCCCTGGAGGTGATCCGGCGGCTGGAGCAGGCGGGCCTGGAGCGGGGCACCCCGCTCGCGTCGCTGGAGGGGGTGATTCGTCAGATCCTGGGCTGGCGGGAATACACCCACGGCCTGTATTGGTGGTTTGGGCCCGACTATCCCCAGCGCAACCATTTCGGCGCCGATCGCCCTCTGCCGGTGTGGCTGGAGCAGCTGGGCGGCAGCGGCATGGCCTGCATGGACACGGTGCTGGCGGAGCTGAACAGCAGCGGCTATGCCCACCACATCCAGCGCCTGATGGTGCTCGCCAACTACGGCCTGATCGCCGGCTTGGATCCCCAGGCCTTCACAGCCTGGTTCCACCGGATGTTTGTCGATGGCTACGACTGGGTGATGCAGACCAATGTGATCGGCATGGGTCTGTTCGCCGATGGTGGTCTCCTGGCCAGCAAGCCCTACGCCGCCAGTGGCAACTACATCAACCGGATGAGCACCTACTGCAAGGGCTGCCGTTACAACCCCAAGCAGCGCACGGGCCCAACGGCCTGCCCATTCAATGCCCTGTATTGGGACTTTCTGGCCCGCCACGCCGAAACGCTGCGGCGCAACCCCCGCATGGGCCTGGTGATGAAGCAGCTCGAGAAGATCCCTGGCGACGAGCTGGTCGCGATCCGGGCTGCAGCGGCTGCCCACCTGGGCGTTGAAGCCTCTCCGGGATGATGGATGTGCGTTCGCTTCACCCCATGTCCACGCTGCTGACGGGTGGTCATGGTGATCCTCCCCGCACCCGCCGGCACGACTACGGACTGGTGGTGCTGCAGCTGTTCTGGCGGATGCGCCTCGATCTGCTGGTGTTTGCGCTTTTGGTGGCGGCGGTGGTGTGGCGTGGCCCCCTGCAGAGCCGCTGGACCCTGACGCCCATGGGCATCTCCGTTCTGGGGATCGCCGTGTCGATCTTCATCGCCTTCCGCAACACCCAGGCCATCAACCGCTGGTGGGAAGCACGCACCCTCTGGGGAGCCATGGTGAACCACAGCCGCAAATGGCGCGATGTGCTCCTGGCCTTGCTGCCCCACCGACAGCTCGCCACCCAGCGGGGGCGCTGCTTGATGGAGTATCAGGTGGCTCAGGTGTGGCTGCTCAACTTTGAGTTGCGCAATTTCTGGCGCGCTGATCTGCACCGCGGCGTGGAGGGTCTGTTGGGCGATCTGCAGCTGCAGCCCACAACCACTCTGCAGGAGGTCTGCCGGCAACGGGCTCAGGCGATTGAGCGGTTGCATCGTGATGGCTGGATTGATGGCTGGGGCCGGCAACAATTGATGGAGGTGAGCAACCTCTGCCACGACGCGATTGGTGGTCTGCAACGCATTCGCAACACCCCCATTCCCGCGTCCTACGACGTGTTCGTGCGCATGATCACCTGGCTTTATGGCCTGCAGTTGCTGTTGGAATTTCAGCGATCCAGCCACTGGCTGATCGGGGTGGTGCTGTTCATGGGCTTTCTCACGGCCGAGCGCATCGGTTCCTACGTGGAGGGCCCCTTCGATCGCGATGGCAGCAGCTTCTCGCTGCCCCTCAATGCCATCTGCAGCACCATTACCAATGATCTGATGCAACGGCCGCTGGATTTCGGCAGCTTCCGCCCCAGCCAGGATCCGGCTCGCTGGGATTGACTGAATCACCGATCGCAACGCTGCTCAGCACGCCCCTGCCAAGGCTTGGCAGAGGTTGTCCTGCTCTGGAGCGCCCGGTGGCCTGAGGCCCTACCTTGTGGCTCGCCCTGCCCACCACCGCCATGCCCCTGCTGGCCCTGAGCTGGCCTCCGGAGGCCTACCTCTGGTTCAAGACCCTGCACATCGTCGGGGTGGTGGTGTGGTTTGCCGGCCTGTTCTATCTGGTGCGGCTGTTCATCTACCACCGGGAGGCTGAGGAGCTCGATACCCCCTTGCGGCTGGCCTTTCAGGACCAATACGGGCTGATGGAGCGCCGGCTGGCCAACATCATCACCACCCCAGGCATGGTGGTTGCCGTTGTCTGTGCGGCGGGTCTGCTCAGCGTCAACCCGACCTGGCTCCAGCAGGGCTGGATGCACGCCAAGTTGGCGTTCGTGGCGGCGCTTCTGGCCTATCACGCCTTTTGCTACCGGCTGATGGGTCAGCTGCAGGCCGGCTGCTGTGGCTGGAGCCCGAAGCAGCTGCGCGCCCTCAATGAGCTGCCCACCCTGCTGCTGGTGATCGTGGTGATGCTGGTCGTGTTCAAGAACCAGTTCCCCACCGGCGCAGCCACCTGGTTCATCGTGGCGCTGGTGGTGTTCATGGCGGCCTCGATCCAGTTTTATGCCCGCTGGCGTCGGCTGCGGGCCGAGCGCCTGGCTGCCGGTGCCTGACCCCCAGCCAGCCCACCATCCGCTGCGACCCGTGCTGCAGCAGCTGACGCCGCGCTGCTGCCCAGGCCGGGTCAACTTTCACTGCCACACCACCTGCAGCGACGGCAGCCTGCTCCCCCAGGAGCTCGCCGAGCAGGCCCTCGCTCTGGGCCTGGAGCACCTGGCGATCACCGACCACCACAGCATCTCCGCCTACGGGCCGGTGCTGGAACACTTTGAGGCTGCATCCCACTCAGGCCAATCGGTGCCGAGGCTTTGGCGGGGAGTGGAGATCAGCTGCCTGCTGGAAGGCTGCCTGGTGCACGTGTTGGCGCTGGGCTTCGGCGCGCAGCATCCCAGCCTGGAGCCCTACCTGCAGGGACAGGCCGTGGTTGGTCCGGCGCTGCAGGCCGGCGCCGTGCTGGAGGCGGGCCGCCGGGCCGGGGCGTTACTGCTGCTCGCCCATCCAGCCCGCTACCGCCTGCCCTTCCAGCGGCTGATCGCCGCTGCCGATCGGTTGGGCTTTGATGGAGCAGAGGTCTGGTACGACTACCAGATGCAGCCCCGCTGGGCGCCCACACCGGTGGTGTGCGAAGCGATCGCCACCGACCTGCAGCAACGGGGCCTTTTGATGAGTTGTGGTACGGATACCCATGGCTTGGCGCTTCACGGCCGCTAGGGTTTGGCGACGCTTTCCCGTGCCAGTCGATGGGTCTGTTTGATCGTCTGTTCGCCCCCCGCGCCGGCAACGCCAACTCCGGCAAGTCCCCCGCCCAGCCGAAAAAGGAGGTGGAAACCTTCTTCCTCGATGCCGACGCCTCCAGCAGCATGGGCAATGTCGAGTTCATGCGGCGCTCCAACACGATCCGCCGCACCTTCCCCGGCACCGCCGACAGCCCCGGCAACAAGGAGATGGTGGCTGAGGTGGCCTCGATGGAGGCCAAGCTCGAGAAGATGTCCGAAGGCCTTGGCGGCCAGACCAGCCAACAGGAGTCGATCAACCTCACCGGCGGCATCCCCAAGCCGGTGAAGAAAACCTTCGCCCAGACGATGTCCCAGGCGGAGCTGGATCAACGGATGAAGGGAACGGCCTTTGGTGTGAATGTGCCCGGGGGCACTGCCGCCATCAAGAAGGAGAAGGAGCAGATCCAGGCAGACTCCCAGGCTCAGCCCCAGATCAGCCAGCAGCCCACCGGCAAGGCCGGCGCCATCGATCCGTTCAAGCAGATGGTGAGGGATCTCAACAGCTGAGCGCTGAGTTCAACGCAGTTCCACTCAGCTCTGTTCGATCAAGCTTTCACTGTCCAACACCAGCTGGCGCAGATGCTCCAGCTGGTTTTTTTGTGCCCCGTCCCAGAGCCCCCGGTTGTGGGCTTCCAGCAGCCGCTCGGCCATGTCCCGCAGGGCCCAGGGATTGCTCCGCTCCAGAAAAATGAGCACGGCGGGATCACTGAGCCATTGGTCGCATAGGGCCCCATAGCCCCAGTCGGGCACACGGCCGGTGCTGGCGTCGTAGGCAAACAAATAGTCGAGGCTGGCCGCCATCTCGAAGCCGCCCTTGTAGCCGTGCTGCTGCATCGCCTCGATCCAGCGTGGGTTGAGCACGCGGCTGCGCAGCACCTTGTCGAATTCCCGCTCCAGGCGGTGCAGTTTCGGTCTGGCGCTGCGGGAGTGGTCGCCAAACCAAAGGGCCGGCCGCTGCCCCGACAGCTTCTCAACGGCGGCGCTGAGTCCCCCCTGAAATTGGTAGTAATCGTCGGAATCCAGTAGGTCGTGTTCGCGGTTGTCCTGGTTGTGCAACACCACCTGGACGGCGGCTAGCCGTTGCTCGAGGCCTTGCCGATCGGCCTGGGCCTCGATGCCCCCCTGGCCGGGACTGCCCGCCTGGCTGTCGTAGCGCCAACCGCTCCAGTTCAGGAACGCCTCGCCCAGGTCGCTGCGCTGCTCCCACTGGCCGCTGTCGATCAGCCCCTGCAGCCCCGCTCCATAGGCGCCTGGGGCTGAGCCGTACACCCGGGCGCTGTGACCGTCCCGCCGCCAAGCCGCCGCCAGCGGGTTGGCGGCATCCGGCTCCTCGAGCGCCGCCACGAGGGCGGTTGCCCGGTTCACCCATCCCACCAGCTGGGGGAACGCATCGCGGAACAGCCCTGAGATGCGCAGGGTCACATCCACCCGCGGCCGGTCCAGGAGGCTCAGCGGGATCACCTCCAGGTCCACCATCCGGCGGGTGGGCCCATCCCACACCGGCCGCACTCCCAGCAACGCCAGCACTTGGGCGATGTCCTCGCCGCCATTGCGCATCGTCGCCGTGCCCCACACCGACAACGCCAGGGTCTGGAGGTGGTCGCCCTGCTCCTGCAGATGCAGCTCCAGCAGCAGCTCAGCGCTGCGGCGCCCCAGGTCCCAGGCGGCCTCCGTAGGCAGGCCGCGCAGATCGACGCTGTAGAAGTTGCGGCCGGTGGGCAGCAGATCGGGCCGGCCCCGGGTCGGGGCTCCGGAGGGTCCGGCGGCGATGCGCTCTCCATCGAGCCCCTTGAGGAAGGCTTCCCGCTCAGCTTTGCCGCAGGCCAGCAGCCGCGGCAGCACGGCCTGGCGGAGATGCTGCAGGGCTTGCCGCACGGCCGGACCCAGCTCACCTGCCTCGCCCTGGCCGGGCCCGTTCTCCAGCAGCTCCTGCTCCACCAGCGCCAGGGCCCGCTGCTCCAGCAACGCCACCCCATCCCCCACCAGGCGTGGCGGCTCACCGCCAAAAGCAACCTGGAGCCGCCGCTGGTCGCCAGGTTCGAGCGGAGCGGCATCGGTCTCAGCCCAGGGGTCGAAGGTGAGCTGCAGGTCGCGGGCCAGGGCCTGGGTCAGGCCGGGTTGGTTGGCCAGGGGGCAGCGCACCAGGCAAAGCAACAGCTCGGCTAAGCGCTGGGCCTCCGGCAGGGTGCCGTAGGTGTGCAGCCCGAGCCGGATCTGGGCTTCCTTGAGTTCGCAGAGGTAGCCATCGGCCGCATCCAGGCGCGCATCCAGCTCCGCGGCGGTGCCCAGGGGCAATTGCAGGGTCTCCAGTTGTTCCGCCAGGGTCTGCCGCAGTGGGGCGGCCCGCTCGCTGCCGAGCTGGCTGGCCTCCCAGTATTCGTCGAGCAGCACCTCCAGTTGTTGCAGGGCACCATGCAGCCCGGCGCGACCCAACGGAGGGGTGAGGTGGTCGAGGATCACGGCCTGGCTGCGGCGCTTGGCCTGGGAGCCCTCGCCAGGATCGTTAACGATGAAGGGGTAAAGGTGGGGCAGCGGCCCGAGGGCCCACTCCGGGAAGCAGCCATCCGAGAGCCCCAGCCCCTTGCCGGGCAACCACTCCAGGTTGCCGTGCTTGCCCACGTGCACCACGGCATGGGCCCCAAAGGTCTGGCGTAGCCACAGGTATTGGGCCAGGTAGGCGTGCGTTGGGGGCAGGTCGGGGCTGTGGTAGCTGAGGGTGGGATCGCGGTCGTAGCCGCGCTCTGGCTGGATCAGCACGGCCACATGGCCCAATTGCAGGCCACGCACCGGAAAGCCCTGCGTGCCCCCCGGGCCCGGGGTCTGCACAAGCCCTGCATCCCGTTCTGGGGGGCCCCAGTGGGCCTCCAGCTGCTCGCGCCCCTGCCGCGGCAGCTCCGCATACCAGGCCCTGTAGTCCGCCAGGGGCACCAGGGCCAGAGGCGGGCGGTGCTCGCTTTCCGGATCGTTGCTGCGGCCGGCCAGCAGCTGGTGGATCAGGGCGTCGCCAGTGCTGGGCAGGCCCTCGCTGAGCTGATACCCCGCCTCGGCCAGCCACTGCAGCATCAAGGCCGTAGACGCCGGCGTGTCGAGCCCCACGCCGTTGGCCAGGCGACTGTTGCGTGTGGGGTAATTGGCCAGCACCAGGGCGATGCGCCGCTCCCCGGCAGGGGTCAGCCGCAGGCGGATCCACTGGGCGGTGAGCTGGGCAATCCAGGCCAGGCGCTCTGGGTCCGGTTGGTAGCGCTGCAGGGCTGAGGCCAGGCGCTCACTGGCCCCCACCGTCTCCTTGAAGGCGCCGATGCGGGTGGTGAGCCTGCCATCCAGTTCGGGGAGGGCCACCTGCAGGCTGAGGTCGGTGGGGCCGAGGCCGATGCTGCTGGCCTGCCACTGGCTGCGGGGCTGGCTGCTGCACAGCAACTGCAGCACCGGCACCCCGAGTTGCTCCCACAGGGGAGCCCCCAGACCGGCCTCCTCAAACTGCACCGACGCAAACGACGTGCTGCAGAGCACCGCTTGCACCCCTTCCCGTTGCAACAGGTCGGCGACGCCCCGTTGCACGGCCCGATCCCGCAGCCCACTCACCCAAAGCGCCCGCGGGCAGAGTTCAGCCCGCCGCAGGGCCGCGAGGGTGGCATCGATCAGCGCCAGGTCGCCGGCTTGCAGCAGGGCCCGGTAGGCGATCACCCCCACCCGAGCTCCCGGCTCCTCGCGCCAGTCGTAGGGGAGGGGATCGGCCAGGGGTTCGGCGCAGGGTGGAGCTGGGGTCTCGCCATGGAGAAGCCCCCGCAGGCACTCCAGCAAGCGACGCAGGTTGCCCGGCCCGCCCTCCCGCAGGCAGCGGGCCAGGCCCACCGCCAGTTCAGGCGCCACCGTGCCCAGTTCGGCCAGGGCGGTCTCCTCCTCCGGCGTGCCGGCCAGCACCAGCAACTGGCGGCCTGGCTGGGCAGCCGCCCAGAGCTGCAGTTGTTCCAGCCCATAACTCCAATGGCCCCGCCCCCCCAGCAACCGCACCACCACCAGCCGGGCCTGGCGCACCGTGGAGCTGAGGTAGTGGTCGATCTGGGCGGGATGGGCCAGGGCCGCGAGGTTCAAGCCCCGCAGTTCAGCCCCCAACAGCTGCGGCTCCTGCGCCAGCAACTGGTCGATGGCCAGCAGGTCGGTGTCGGCACTGCTCAGCAGCAGCACCGGTGCCGGGGGCTGCTCCACCAGGGCCCCGACATCGGCAGCCTCCCCTCCTCCCGGTACCGACGCCAAGCGATGCATGACCCCATCCTGCTTGCTGCAGTGAGAAGATCGGGGCATCCCGGCCTCCGGCCGCCGCGTCTGCTCCGCCCGCTTCGCCCCACCATGCACCAGTTCCTGCCCTACGCCTGGTTTGGTGGCAAATGCGTGCCCTTTGCCGAAGCCACCCTGTCGGTGGCCACCCATGCCCTGCACTACGGCACAGGTGCCTTCGGCGGCATGCGGGCCCTGCCCAATCCCAGCGACCCCGCCGAGATCCTGCTGTTCCGCGCCGACCGGCATGCCCGGCGGCTGAGCCAGAGCGCTCGGCTGCTCCTCACCGAGCTGCCGGAGCAAACGATTCACGACGCCATCGGTGTTTTCCTACGGGCGAATAAGCCCACCTGCCCGGTCTATCTGCGCCCGTTTGTGTACACCAGCGACTTGGGAATCGCCCCACGGCTGCACAACATCGAAACCGATTTTCTGATCTACGGCCTTGAGCTGGGCGACTATCTCTCCCCCGATGGGGTGAGCTGCCGCATCAGCTCCTGGACCCGCCAGGAAGATCGTTCCCTGCCCCTGCGCGGCAAAATCAGTGGCGCCTACATCACCAGTTCCCTCGCCAAAACGGAGGCTGTCAAGAGCGGCTTCGACGAGGCCCTGCTGCTCAACAGCCGCGGCAAGGTGAGCGAGGCCAGCGGCATGAACCTGTTCATCGTGCGCGATGGCGTGTTGATCACCCCCGGCGTCGACCAGGACATCCTTGAGGGCATCACCCGCGCCAGCGTGCTGGAGCTGGCTCAGTCGATGGGCATCCCCACCCTGGAGCGCCCCGTCGACAAGAGCGAGCTGTTCATTGCCGATGAGGTGTTCCTGAGTGGCACCGCCGCCAAGGTGACACCCGTGCGTCGCGTCGAATCCACCGATCTGCCCAGCGATCGGCCGGTGATGAAGGCGATTCGCGAGCGCCTCACAGCGATCACGGAGGGCCGCGATCCCGCCTATGACCATTGGGTGAAACGGGTCCGCGTGGACGGTTGAGCGAGATGGGTACGGCAGTGGCACCCCGGGTAACGCAGCGGATGGGTTTTCTGGAGCGGTTGCACGCGCCCGAGCGGCCCGTGCTCGTGTTTGACGGTGCCACCGGCACCTCGCTGCAGCAGATGGACCTGAGCGCCGACGACTTCGGCGGAGCGGCGCTGGAGGGCTGCAACGAGGTTCTGGTGTTCACCCGGCCAGATGCGGTGCAAGCGGTGCATCGCCAGTTTCTGGAGGTGGGTGCCGATGTGATCGAGACCGACACCTTCGGAGCCACCTCACTGGTGTTGGCCGAATACGACATCGCCGATCAGGCCTTTGCCCTCAACCAGCGGGCCGCCGAACTGGCCCGGGAGATGGCCGATGCCTTCTCCACCCCCGAGAAGCCCCGCTTTGTGGCGGGGTCGATGGGGCCCACCACCAAGTTGCCAACCCTGGGGCACGTCGACTTCGACACGATGAAGGCTTCCTTCGCCGAGCAGGCTGAAGGGCTGCTAGCCGGCGACGTCGACCTGTTCATCGTCGAAACCTGCCAGGACGTGCTGCAGATCAAGGCAGCGCTGCAGGGGATTGAGGCCGCGTTCAGCAAGACCGGCCAGCGCCGGCCGTTGATGGTGAGCGTGACGATGGAGACCACTGGCACGATGCTGGTGGGGTCCGACATCGCCGCTGTGGTGGCGATTCTCGAGCCGTTCCCGATTGATGTGCTCGGCCTGAACTGCGCCACAGGCCCGGAGCAGATGAAGGAGCACATCCGCTACCTCAGCGAGCACAGCCCCTTTGTGGTGAGCTGCATCCCTAACGCCGGCCTGCCGGAAAACATCGGCGGCGTGGCCCACTACCGGCTGACGCCGGTGGAGATGAAGATGCAGCTGATGCACTTCGTCGAAGATCTCGGGGTGCAGGTGATCGGTGGCTGCTGCGGCACCACCCCCGCCCATATCGGCGCCCTGGCCGACCTTTCGGCTGAGCTGCATGCGGCGCCCCGGCCGGTGCGTACCCCCGAAAGCCAGCACGCCCGTCCCCTGTTGCAGGGAGAGCCTTCAGCCGCCTCGATCTACGGCACCACGCCCTATCACCAGGACAACTCCTTCCTGATCATTGGCGAGCGGCTTAACGCCAGTGGCTCCAAGAAGGTGCGCGAGCTCCTGGCGGAGGAAGACTGGGATGGCCTGGTGGCCGTGGCCCGCGGCCAGGTGAAGGAGAACGCCCACGTGCTCGACGTCAACGTCGACTACGTCGGTCGCGATGGCGAGCGGGACATGCATGCACTGGTGAGCCGTCTGGTCACCAACGTCAACCTGCCGCTGATGCTCGACTCCACCGAGTGGCAGAAGATGGAGGCCGGCCTCAAGGTGGCCGGTGGCAAGTGCATCCTCAATTCCACCAACTACGAAGACGGCGACGAGCGCTTCTTCAAGGTGCTGGAGCTCGCCAAGGCCTACGGCGCCGGCGTGGTGGTGGGCACTATCGATGAAGAGGGCATGGCGCGCACGGCGGAGCGCAAATTCGCCATCGCCCAGCGCGCCTATCGCGATGCCCTCGAGTTCGGCATTCCCGCCCACGAGATCTTTTACGACCCCCTGGCCCTACCGATCTCCACCGGCATCGAGGAAGACCGTCTCAATGGTGCGGCCACCGTGGAGGCGATCCGGCGCATTCGCACCGATCTGCCCGGAGTGCATGTGGTGCTCGGGGTCAGCAATGTGAGCTTCGGTCTGTCGCCGGCGGCGCGGATCGTGCTGAATTCCGTCTTCCTGCACGACTGCTGCGAAGCCGGCATGGATGCGGCCATCGTCAGCCCCGCCAAGATCCTGCCCCTGGCCAAGATCAGTGAGGAGCATCAGCAGGTCTGCCGCGACCTCATCTACGACCGCCGCCGTTTCGAAACGGACCAGCCCGGCGCGATCTGCAGCTACGACCCCCTGACCGTGCTCACCACCCTGTTTGAGGGCGTGAGTGCCAAGGAGGCCCGGGCCTCAGGCCCCTCCCTGGCTGACCTGCCGGTGGAGGAGCGGCTCAAGCAGCACATCATCGATGGCGAACGCATCGGCCTGGAAGCCTCGCTCGATGAAGCGCTGCACACCTACCCGCCCCTGCAGATCATCAACACCTTCCTGCTCGATGGCATGAAGGTGGTGGGCGACCTGTTCGGCTCCGGCCAGATGCAGCTCCCGTTTGTGCTGCAGAGCGCTGAAACCATGAAGGCGGCCGTCGCCCAGCTCGAGCCCCACATGGAGACGGTTGAAGGAGAGAGCTCGGCCAAGGGCAAGTTTCTGATCGCCACCGTCAAGGGCGACGTGCACGACATCGGCAAAAACCTGGTTGACATCATCCTCACCAACAACGGCTACGAGGTGATCAACCTCGGCATCAAGCAGAGCTGCGAAGCGATCATCGAGGCCCAGCGGCAACACCAGGCCGACTGCATCGCCATGAGCGGGTTGCTGGTGAAGTCGACGGCGTTCATGAAGGACAACCTGGAGGCCTTTAACGCAGCCGGCATCGCCGTGCCGGTGATCCTCGGCGGAGCCGCCCTCACACCCCGCTTTGTGCATGGCGACTGCCGCGCCGCCTACAAGGGCCAGGTGATCTACGGGCGCGACGCCTTTGCCGATCTGCGCTTCATGGATGCGCTGATGGAGGCCAAGGCCGCCGATGCCTGGAACGATCACCAGGGCTTCCTGGGGCCGATCCCCGAAGGCCTGGGCCTGGCAGCCAGTGATGCTGCGGATGCGCCGGCTAGTGGCGCTGAGCCGGAAGCGACGGCTGAGCCCGCCGCCGCCGCGGTTGCTGCGCCCGAGCTCGCCCCCAACGATGAGCGCTCCGAGGCTGTGCCGCAAGAGCCCGCCCTGGAGCCCCCGTTCTGGGGCAGTGCGGTGTTGACCGAGGAGCAGATCGATCTGGAGGAGGTGTTTGCCTACCTCGATCGCAATGCCCTGTTCGCCGGCCAATGGCAGCTGCGCAAGACCCAGCAGCAGAGCCGCAGCGACTACGAAGCGATGCTGGCCGAGAAGGCGGAGCCCGTTCTGCAGCAGTGGAAGCAGCGTTGCCTGGCGGAAGGGCTGCTTTCTCCTCGCGTGGCCTACGGCTACTTCCCCTGTGGCCGCAGCGGCAACGCGGTGGTGCTGTTCGACCCTGCCGAGCGTGGGCGCGAGCTCGGTCGCTTTGCGCTGCCACGTCAGCGCTCCGGCAACCGCTATTGCATCGCCGATTTCTACCGTGATCTCGTGGTCGGAGCCGATGGCTCAATAACGCCAACCGATGTGTTGCCGATGCAGGCCGTGACCATGGGGGAACGGGCCACCCGCTTTGCCCAGGAGTTGTTCAAGGCCGATCAATACACCGACTACCTCTACTTCCACGGCCTGGGGGTGCAGATGGCCGAAGCCCTGGCGGAGTGGGTGCATGCCCGGATTCGCCGCGAGCTGGGCTTCGCCGATCCAGCCGAGATGCCGCTGCGGGATGTGCTGGCCCAGCGCTATCGCGGCAGCCGCTACTCCTTCGGCTATCCGGCTTGCCCGAATGTGGCCGACTCCCGGCAGCAGCTCACCTGGCTCGGGGCCGATCGGATCGGCCTGACGATGGATGAGAGCGATCAGCTGGAGCCGGAGCAGAGCACCACGGCTCTGGTGGCGCTGCACAGCCAGGCCCGCTACTTCTCGGCCTGACATCCAGGCCGTCGCGGGATCTGAGATCGCATCTGGGGCCTTCTAGCCTGGTCGTTCCTGTGAAGCACTGTCATGGCCATTGCCGGACCCGGCGGCGTTGATGCCGCCATCGCCTCGGGCATCGACCTCGACGGAACCCCGATTCCCGCCGAGATGGTGGCCCTCTACACGGAGGTGATGGACCTGGAGAGCCAGCGCGCCCGGAGTGGCGTTAAGAAATCGATGCGCAACCGGATCGTGAAAACGGGCTCCAAGCACTTCGATCAGGCCACCCTCGATGCCCGGTTGCAGGCTGCGGGATGGGAAGGACTCAAGCCGAAGGAGATTGCCTTCTTCTACGCCTGAGCCCTAGCTGCACATGTCTTCCAGGGTATCGATCACCTCCTGCTGAAACTCCTCCAGGTTCGAGGAGTCGCTGAGATCGATGCCCTCGCCGGCGGCGTTCTGGGTGAGTTCCTGGAAATGGAAGGCCCCTTCGCCGTGGGCGAGGAATTCCATGGCGGAGGGTTCACCGCTTTCTTTGTAGGCGTCGCAGAGGGCCAAAAAGGCCGCATCTTCGGTGAATTCCCAGCTCATGAAGGGGGCCGCGCTGAAAAACAAGGTGAACGCGCACACCGACCTTTAACGCCTACCCCCCGGAATCCGTCAACCACCCTGCCCAACTTTGTGCCGGTGTGTTGCCTTGGAGCCTTGGGTTCGCGACGCACCTTGAAGGCCCTGCAACGGCGCGAACCATTGGCCAGACTGGAGCCACCGCCCAAAGAGCCTCATCCCGTGAGCGAGTTCAGCGCCGGAACCAGCCCCGACCTCAACGTCTTGGGTGAACCCCTCGTGGTGTGCGGCTGTGAGCCGATGACCGGCTGGTTTCGGGATGGTCATTGCCGCACCAATGCGGCCGACCTGGGTCGCCACAGCGTCTGCTGCGTGGTGACAGAGGCCTTCCTGCGCTACAGCCAGGCCCAAGGCAACGATCTGAGCACCCCGGCCCCGGCCTATGGCTTTCCCGGCCTGAAGCCCGGCGACCATTGGTGCGTCTGCGCTCCGCGCTGGCTGGAGGCCTACGAAGACGGCATGGCTCCGCCGGTGCGTCTGGAGGCCACGGAGGACACGGCCCTGGAGGTGATTCCTCTGGAGCTGCTGCAGGCCAACGCAGCCTGAGGCTGGTGCTTTGACCCGGTGCCATGCCTACCAGGGAATGGACTGACCGTCCCAGGCCCAGAACTGGCCGCTCTGCTCCGGTGTGAGCCCTTCCAGAACCTCCAGCAGCTGTCTGGCGGCCCGCGCGGGGCTGAACAGCCTCTCCGGTGCCACGCCAGCCTGGAAGGGGCCGGAGAGGGCCGTGGCGGTGGTGCCTGGATGCAGCAGGCTCACGCAACCCTGGGGCTTTCTGCGCCGCCACTCCAGTGCCAGGGTGCGCAGCAGCTGATTCTGGGCGGCCTTGGCGGCCCGGTAGGCATACCAACCGCCCAGGTGGTTATCGCCGATGCTGCCCACCCGGGCCGAGAGGCTGGCGAAGTGAAACGGGGCATTGCTCGGCAGGGCGGCATCCAGGGCCTGGGCCAGCAGCAGGGGCCCATAGGCGTTCACCGCGAAGCTCTGCTCCAGGGCGGCACGGCTCACCTGGCTGAGGCGTTTTTCAGGCTGCAAGCACGGCCCATGCAGCAATCCGGCGGTGTGGATCACCAGCCGCAGGGGGGGGAAGGTGTCGAGGCTGGGATGCAGCCGGGCCAGGCTGGCGTCGTCGACCAGATCCAGAGGGAGGTGCGTCACGCCCTGCCAGCTGAAATCCCCTGATCGTCGCCAGTCGCGGCGCGAGGCCCCCAGCAGTTGCAGCTGGGGTGCCCGTTGCGTGAGCTCCTGCAGCAGCGCCTGGCCGATGCCGCCACAGCCCACCACCAGGGCGCTGCCCTGCCAAGCGTGCAGGGGGTTGGGAGAAGGGAGAGCTGAAGACACGCAGACCCAGGACTGACGCCACAATCTCAGCCCTGGCGCATGATGGCAGCGCTTGCCTGCTGCACCGGAATCGATGGGGCTTCGCATTGCCGTGTTGGGGCTGGGAGCCTGGGGCCAGACGCTGGCGGAGCGCTGGCAGAGCCAGGGCCACACGGTGTCTGGATGGTCGCGGCGCGACGGCGGCAGCCCAGTGGATCAGCTGAATCAGCAGGATCTGGTGGTGTCGGCAGTGGCGATGTCCGGTGTGCCGTCCCTGGCCCAGGCACTGGGACCCCATTGGCCCGCAGGCTTGCCTCTGCTGAGCTGCAGCAAAGGGCTCGACCTCACCCAGCTGGCCACCGCGACCCAGCTCTGGGCTGCCCAGCTGCCCAGCACACCACTGGCGGTGCTGAGTGGCCCCAACCTCGCCACGGAGGTCAAGCAGGGGCTGCCAGCCGCGAGTGTGGTGGCCAGTGCCGATGCGGAGCTGGCCCAGCTGCTGCAACAGCAGCTCAGCGATCGGGCGCTGCGCTTCTACACCAACAGCGATCCGATTGGGACTGAAGCGGCCGGGGCCCTCAAAAACGTGATGGCTGTGGCGGCTGGAATCTCGGATGGCTTGGCCTTGGGGGCCAACGCCAAGGCTTCGCTGCTGTGCCGCGGTCTGGCCGAAATCGGTGTGGTGCTGGAGGGGCTCGGTGGGGTGACCAGCACCCTCTACGGACTCGCTGGGTTGGGCGATCTGCTGGCAACCGCAAACAGCCACCTCAGCCGCAACTACCGCTGCGGCCTGTTGCTGGCAGAGGGATGCAGCGAGGAGCAGGCCTACGGCCAGATCGCTGCCACCGTGGAGGGACCCCGCACCGCTCGGGCGGCCCTGCAGCTGGCTGCTCGCCAGGGCTGGCACCTGCCGATCTGCGAGCAGGTGGTGCAGGTGCTCGATGGCGCGGCCACTCCGGCGGATGCGGTGCGCGCCCTGATGGAGCGGGATTTGCGGCCCGAATGGGCGCAGCCATGACCAGCAGCAGCCCGCCGAGGGTTGAGCCGCAGCTGGTTCGCGGCCTGGTGCAGCGCCCAGCCGTGCTGGTGGAGGCCTTTGCCGATGGGCCCTGCGGTGGCAACGGCGCCGCCGTGGTGCTCCTGGACGAGCCCATGGGTGACCAGGCCCTGCAGGGCATTGCCCGCAGCCTCAACCAATCGGAAACAGCCTTTTTGCTGCGCCAGCACGACCGCTGGTGCCTGCGCTGGTTTACCCCCAGCTGCGAGGTGAACCTCTGCGGCCACGCCACCCTGGCGGCCCTGCTGGCCTTGGGCCATTGGCAGCTGCTGGGCCCCAACGAAGCGATCGAGCTGCTGACCCGCAGCGGCCCCCTGGCGGTGGCCCTTGACCCCGGTGGTGCCTCGGGGTGCCTGGTGCTCCCAAGCGATGGCCTGCAGCCGGCCGAACCCTCCCCGCCCCTGATCCGGCTTCTGGAGGGGCGCCTGGGCGTCGCCCCATTGGCTTACTGGGGATCGGGCCTGGGGTATCGCGTGGCGTTGCTGCCGGCGGCGGCGCCCTTGCAGGCCATGGCGGGCCTTGCCGGGGAGCTCCAGGGGCCAGATCGGGCCGGGCTGGTGCTGATGCAGGCCTGTGCCAACGATCTGGCCGAGCCGCCCCCCACCGTGTTGGGCCAGCCAGCCGATTACCAACTGCGCTTTTTCGCACCGGGACTGGGCATCGACGAGGATCCCGTCACCGGTTCGGCCCATGCCCTGGTGGCGCCCTTCTGGTTGGAGCGGTTGGGCCGCCGCTCCGTGGTGGGTTGGCAATGTTCGCCACGTCCTGGCGGCATGGTGTGCGAGGTGGTGTGCGAATCGGCGTCCTCAGGCATGATCCGCCTAAGCGGTACGGGCCATCTCCTGTGGAACGGCACATTGCGGGTGCACGCCGATGGCTCCGGAGCCGAGGCCTGGTCCTCCCTGTGCGCCCTTTCCTGAACTGGCCCGCGCTGCCGCTCAA
>VGQC01000005.1 GCA_016882385.1 Cyanobacteria bacterium M_DeepCast_100m_m1_067
GCCAGCCGGGGCGCTTACGAGCCCGGCAGCGAGCCCTCCGACGACACCAGCCTGTTTGTGGCCAACTACAGCTACTAGCGGCAGCTACTAGCGGCGACTGATTCAGCGGCTCATGGCCAGCATCTTTTCAATCGGCGCCAGGGCCTTGAGCCGTAGCTCCTCGTCCAGCACGATTTCTGGCGCCATGTCGTGCAGGCACTGCCACACCTTCTCGAGGGTGTTGAGGCGCATGTAGGGGCAGGCGTTGCAGCTGCAGCCGTCGGCGCCGGGCACCTCAAAAAATTGCTTGTGCGGAAGCTTCAGCCGCATCTGGTGCAGGATGCCGGGCTCGGTGAGCACGATGAAGCTGGTGGCGGGGCTGGCCTCGGCGCGGCGCAGCAGGGCGCTGGTGGAGCCGATGAAATCGGCCAGGTCCAGCAGGTGCTGCTGGCATTCGGGGTGGGCCAGCACCTCGGCTTCCGGGTGCTCGAGCTTGAGCTGCAGCAGAGCCTGCTCGCTGAAGGCCACGTGCACCTGGCAGCTGCCCGGCCAGAGGGTGAGTTCCCGGCCGCTCTGGGCCTGCACCCAGCGGCCGAGGTTCTCGTCGGGGGCGAACAGGATGGGCCGATCGGCGGGCAGCTGCTTCACCAGATCCACCGCATTGCTGCTGGTGCAGATCAGGTCGCTGTGGGCTTTCACCGCCGCCGAGCAGTTGATGTAGCTCACGGCGATGTGGTCGGGATGGTCCGCACGGAAGCGGGCGAAGGCATCGGCTGGGCAGGTGTCGGCCAGGGAGCAGCCGGCTTCCAGATCCGGCAGCAGCACCGTTTTGGAAGGATTGAGGATCTTGGCCGTTTCGGCCATGAAGTGCACGCCGCAGAACACGATCACATCGGCCTCGGTGGCGGCTGCTTTGCGGGAGAGCTCCAGGGAATCACCGATGAAGTCGGCGATGTCCTGGATGGCGTCGTCCTGGTAGTAGTGCGCCAGGATGACGGCGTTGCGCTGGCGCTTGAGCTCGGCGATCGCTCCAGGCAGGTCGGCGACTGGAGTGTGCTGGATGGCGGCGAAAACCAACCCGGGCCCCCAACTGGTGCAGGATGGCTTCAGCCTAGGCAGCGGAGATGGCGGCACCCGGCGGGGGGAAAACGCTTCGCATCGCCATTGCCGGTGATCTGCACGGGGCCTGGGACCACACCGATCACGCCCTGCTGGCGCTGCTCGCTCCGGATGCCCTGCTGGTGGTGGGTGATCTCAGCGATGGCCAGCAGCGGATCCCGGCGCTGCTGCGGCAGCTGCCCCTGCCGGTGGCCTGCATCCTTGGCAACCACGACGCCGGCAAGGACTGCTCCGGCCGCACCCTGCAGCGCCAGATGGACCTGCTGGGCGACGTGCACTGCGGCTGGCGGCTGCGGGCCCTCAGCCCGCCGGGCCTGGCTGTGGTGGGGGGACGGCCTGGCACGGCCGGTGGTGGGTACAACCTCTCCCGGGCGGTGCAGGCGGCTTGTGGGCCGGTGAGCCTGCAGGAGTCGGCGGACCGGATCACGGCCGCCGCCACCGCCGCCCCCGCCGATTGGCCCCTGGTGCTCCTCGGCCACAGCGGCCCCTCCGGCCTCGGTAGCGACGCCGCCTCCCCCTGTGGCCGCGACTGGAAGCCCCCCGCCTGCGACTGGGGCGACCTCGACCTCTCCCTGGCGATCCAGCAGATCCGCCGCCGCCGGTCCGTCCCCCTGGTGGTGTTCGGTCACATGCACCACGCCCTGCGGCGGGGGCAGGGGGCGCGCCAGAGCTTCTGCCGCGATCGGGCCGGCACCGCCTACCTCAACACCGCCTGCGTGCCCCGCCATGGCACCGACGGCGCCGGTCAGGCCCTGCGCCACTTCAGCTGGGTGGAGCTGGTGGGGCAGGAGCTGCGCAGCGCCAGTCACCGCTGGTATGGCCTGGGCGGTGAGCTGCTGTACGAGGAACGGCTCTGGCAGGCCCCCAGCCAAGCCGCCCAGCTGGCACCGTGCTGATCTTGCGCTGATCCCATGCTGATCGTTGCCTGCATCAGCGCCCATGGCTTTGGCCATGGCTCCCGCACCGCCGCTGTGCTCACGGCCCTGCATGAGCGGCAACCCAGCTGGCGTCTGGTGCTGTCCACGGCGCTGCCCGAAACCTTTCTGCGCACAGCCCTCGGGCCGGTGCCGTTTGAACGTCGTCCCTGTCGCTGGGATGTGGGCGTGGTGCAGGCCGATGCCCTGGGCGCGGATCCGGAGGCCACCCTGGCTGCCCTGGCCGCTCTGGACACCCAGTTGCCCCAGCAGTGGGCTGCCGAGGAAGCCTGGCTGATGGACCAGGGACAGCCGCTGCTGGTGCTGGGTGATGTGCCGCCCGCCGCCGCCGAGCTGGCCCGGCGGCTGGGTGCCCCGCTGATCTGGTTGGCCAGCTTTGGCTGGGAGGTCATCTACGGCCCGATGGGGCCGGCGTTTCAAACCTGGGCCCGCCGCAGCCTGGAGGCCTACCGCCAGGGCGATCTGCTGCTGCGCTGTCCCCTGGCCATGCCGATGGACTGGAGGATCCCTGAGGTGGAGGTCGGGCTGACGGCCGGCCAGCCCCGGCTCGACCCTGCGGCCCTGGCTCAGCAGTTGGGCCTGCCGCCGGAGCGAGAGCGTTGCGTGTTGATCAGCTTCGGTGGGTTGGGCCTGAACCTGGCTCCGCAGCTTCTGGGTCGCTGGCCCGACCATGTGTTCATCACCTCCGATCCGCCGCTGGCTGAGGCCCCCAATGCCCGGCTGTTGCCCCCAGGCGTGCGGCCCCTGGAGGTGATGGGGCTGTGCGGGCGGCTGCTCACCAAACCGGGCTACAGCTCCTTTTGCGAAGCCCTGAGTGCTGGCGTGGGGGTGCACCTCGTGCACCGAGACGGCTTTGCCGAGGCCCCGGTGCTCGAGGCAGCCCTGGTGCGCCATGGCTGGCACCGTTTGCTCAGTCAGGAGCAGGCCCGCAGCGGCGACTGGCAACTGGATCAGCCCTTGTTGCCGCCCCAGGAAGCCCCCTTGGCTGCCGATGGCAACGTTCAGGCGGCCCAAGCCATCGAGAGGTTTGTTGATCAGAGATTCTGAGCGGCCCAGCGCTTCCCTGGTGCCAACGATCAGGTGTGATTTCAGTTGTGATTTCGACGACAAAGGTTTGGCGCAGTCTGTGATCTGAACCGTTCACTGTGATTGTTGACACCAATGGACACTTGTGTGATTGGCACTAATGTTCTCGATTTGGCGAGATTGAGTAGTCAAATTGTCACCAACAAATATTCAATTCGTTTTCGAATCGTTTTTAGTTCTGGCCGCCTGGTGGCGGTTTTGCCGTCTGATTCGCTCCGGTATGACCCTGCCTCGCTCCAGTTCCCGTCCAGCTCGCTCTGTTCAGCTCGGTTTGGCCGGGCTGGCCCTGCTGGCCCTCGTTGCTCCTGGTGCTCAGGCCGCTGACGATCAGGCCGCTGCAGCGCTGATTCAGGCCCATCCCCACACGGCGATGGCGTTGCCCCTGCCGCCGCCGCCACCGCGCATCTTCGCGATCACGCCCGAGCGCCGGGCGTTGCTCAACACCATTCGCTACGCCGAGGGCACCTGGGCCAATGGCGAGGATGTTGGCTACCGCATCATGTTTGGTGGCGGCCTGATGCCGTCACTCGAGCGCCACCCCGACCGGGTGGTGCGCACCGCCCGGTACGCCAGTGCGGCTGCGGGCGCCTACCAGTTCATGCCCTTCACCTGGAGCATGGTCTCCCGCTCCCTGGGCTTTGCCGAGTTCGGGCCCCAGGTGCAGGACCAGGGCGCCATCTTCCTGATCCAGCGGCGCGGGGCCCTGGCCCTGGCGGATCAGGGTCTGTTCACGCCCCTGCTGGCCGCCAAACTGGCGCCCGAGTGGGCCAGCTTCCCCACCCTCGCCGGCCGCAGCTATTACGGCCAACCCGTCAAGCGCTTCCACGACCTCAAGCGCTTCTACGACGACAACCTGGCTCGCCTGCGTGGCCAGCTCACGGTTGCTACTGAGCCGCCGAAACCGGCCTGCACCCCGGCCACCTCGCTGCGCTGTCAGCTCGAAAACCTTGAGCGCCTCGGCCCCAAAAGCCGCACCAGCTCACTCTGAGTCGCGCAAGCGCGCTTTGCCCACGGTGGCTCCCGCGATCAGATAGGCGCCCAGGGATGCCCCCAGGAAGGCGAGGGTGTTGCGGGCCACCGGCAGCAGGTCGCTGGTGCGCGTCACGATCGGGCCCAGCCCAAGGGCGCCAAACAGGATCAGCCACAGGGGCGAGAGCAGCAGCACCCAGGCCCACTCCACCTTGCGCCCCTCCTTGCGGGGGTAGGCGGCGAAGCCCACCACCAGGCCCCCCAGCACCGAGGTCGCCAGGGTGAGCAGCCACTGCTCCCGAGGCAGGCCGGGCACCACCTGGCAGCCGCCCTGCTCCAGGCAGATTTCCACCGCCGTCAGGGCGTCCACGATCGCCGCATCCTGGCCGTTGTCGCGCACGTAGTACTGATTGCCATAGCGGGTTTGCAGCTCCACCCAGTAGGTGCGCGGCATGAGCGCAAACAGGGCATCGCCCACGTTGAAATTCAGCAGGTTTCCGCCGCGCTCATCGGCCACCAGCAGCAGGCTGCGCTCATCGAGATCCCAGAAGCTTTTCACCGCCTGGCCGGGGGTGCGGTCGTACTGGGTCAGCACCCGCAGCTTCCAGCCGGTGTTGGCCTCGAAGCGGTTGAGGTTGTCCTCCAGGCTGGTGCGCTGGCCATCGGTGAGGGCTTTGGCCAGGTCGATCACCGGGGTGGGGTGGTCGGGCAACAGGTCGGGGTTGTCGTAGGCCAGGGCCGGCGCGATCCCCACGCCGAGCCAGCAGGTCAACACCAGCAACAGCGAGGCCAGGGCCGTTGTCACGGCAGTCCGAACGCGACCCATCCACCGGCCTCAGGGAAGATGCATTCTCTCTGAGCAGGCGCCCGAGCGTGAATCCGAGCCCGAGCGGTGCCGTGCCCACCTGGCTGCTGCAGCGCCTGGAGGCCGCCGGCGGAGCGGTGCCCTTCCGCACCTACATGGAGTGGGTGTTGCACGATCCGTTGCACGGCGCCTACGGGGCCGGCCGGCTGCACATCGGTCCGGCGGGCGACTTCGCCACGGCCCCCTCCCTGGGTCCTGATTTCGCGGCCCTGCTGGCTCCCCAGCTCGCCGACTGGCTCACCCCCCTGGCAGCGGCCGGCCCAGGCCCCCTGGCCCTGGTGGAAACGGGTCCGGGCGAAGGCCACCTGGCCCTGCAGCTGGCCGAGGCCCTGGCCGCCGGTTGGCCCGAGCTGGCGGAGCGTCTCGAGCTGGTGCTGGTGGAGCCCAATGCCGGCATGGCCGCGCGCCAGCGCCAGCTCCTGGCCGACTGCCCCTTGCCCTGCCGCTGGGTCAGCTTCGCGGCGTTGGCGGCTGCTCCCGTGCGCGGCGTGATGCTGGCCCACGAGGTGCTCGATGCCCTGGCGGTGGAGCGGATCACCTGGGACGGGGCGCTCTGGCGCCAGCAGGTGGTGGCCTTGCACGAGGATCCAGCTGCCGGGCTCTCGCTACGGCTGGAGCCGGGCGAGCCCCTGGAGCCTGCAGCGGCAGCCCAACTCGAAGCCCTGGGGCTGCTGCCCCCCTCCCCCCAGCGCCCGCCCGGCTGGTGCAGCGAGCTCCATCCGGGCCTGGCCCCCTGGCTGGAGGCTGCGGCGATGGCCCTGGCCGCTGGCCAGCTGCTGGTGATCGACTACGCCCTGGAGGCCTGGCGCTACTACGCCCCCCAGCGCTCTGGCGGCACCCTGATGGCCTACCGCGGCCAGCAGGCCAGCGACGATCCACTGGCGGATCCGGGCACCTGGGATCTCACGTCCCATCTCTGCATCGAGAGCGTGAACGCGGCGGCTGCCTCCGGCGGCTGGGAGCTGCTCGGCCAGGCGCGCCAAGGGGAGGCCCTGCTGGCTCTGGGTCTGGCGGAACGCCTGCATGGCCTGCAGCAGGGCAGCGCCAGCGAGCTCGCCACCCTGCTGGCTCGGCGTGAGGCCCTGCTGCGGCTGGTGGATCCGCGGGCCCTGGGTGAATTCCGCTGGCTGGCCTATGGGCGCGCCGTGCCCCTGGAGCCCCCCCGCTTCAGCCGGGAGCCTGGGCTGTCAGCCACTGGCTGAGGGGCTTGGCTGGCTGGCTGGGGCTGCTGGTGATCTCAAGGATCTGGCCGATCGCGGCCGGGGTGCTGAGCGCATCCAGGCACACCCGGGCCACCAGCCGGCGGGGAATGCTGTTGCTCTCCTGCTGGTCGGGCCCGCTGAACACCACCCCTTCGCGCTCGCTGCGGCTGTCGTCTTCGCTGAGGCCGCCGGGTCGCACCACGGTCCAGTCGAGGCCGCTCTGCTCGAGCCAGCGCTCGCCCAGCCGCTTCCACACCAGGATCAGGCCGAAGAGATTCAGCGGATGCTGCCAGCGGCCGGCGCAGAGGGAGCTCACCAGCACCACCCGCTTCAGCCCCACCGCCTGGCAGGCGCTGATCTGGTCGCGCACGCCAAAGGCATCCACCTGCAGTGGGCCGGCCAGATTCACCGACGGGCGGGCGCCCGTGGCGATCACCAGGGCCTCACAACCCGTCAGGGCAGCATGCAGCGCCTCGGTGGCGCCGAGATCCAGCCGCCGCAGCTCGAGTCGCCTCTGCTGCTCCGCCTCGGCCAGAGCCGGCGGCAGCACCGAGCCGGGCCGCACGATGGCCCGCACCGCCAAGCCCTGCCGCAGGGCCTCATCCACCACCCGCCAGCCGGTCTTGCCGGATGCTCCCGTTACCGCCACCAGGCCCATTGCTGCTGCTGATTCACGCCAGCTCCATGTTGCTTGCCTCGGGGCTGCAGTTGGCTGACTACGGTGAATCCATCAGCAATGCAGTGTGGCGGGGCCCATCCTTCAGGCCCGGGGGCTGAGCAAGACCTACCGGATCAGCGAGAAGCAGCCCGGGCTGGCCGGCACCCTGCGGCATCTGGTGCGGCGGCGCCATCGGGATGTTGTGGCGGTGGATCGGATCAGTTTTGCGATCGAGCCCGGCGAGATCGTCGGTTTCCTCGGGCCCAATGGCGCCGGCAAGACCACCACCCTCAAGATGCTCACCGGCCTGATTCACCCCAGCGGTGGTGCGCTGCAGGTGGCGGGCTACGAGCCCTGGCGGCGCCAGGCGGCCTTCCTGCGCCAGATCACCCTGGTGATGGGCAACCGTCAGCAGCTGATCTGGGATCTGCCGGCCCTCGATTCGCTGCGGGTGAATGCGGCGGTGTACGGCATCGCCGAGCCCGAGGCGCGGCGGCGGATCGGCGAGCTGGCCGAGATGCTCGAGCTGGGGGCCGAGCTGCAGCGCCCCTTGCGCAAGCTCTCGCTCGGCCAGCGCATGAAGGCCGAGCTGCTGGCGGCCCTGCTGCACCGGCCTTCAGTGCTGTTTCTCGATGAGCCCACCCTGGGGCTGGATGTGAATGCCCAGGCCCGGGTGCGCGACTTCCTGGCCGACTACAACCGCCGCACCGGCGCCACGGTGCTGCTCACCAGCCATTACATGGGTGACATCACCGCCCTCTGCCCGCGGGTGCTGCTGATCCACCAGGGCCAGCTGTTCCACGATGGCTCCCTCGCCGACCTCACCCAGCGGCTGGCCCCCTGCCGCCAGGTGCGGCTGGAGCTGGCCGACCTCCATCCCGCCGAGGCCTTCGCCGGTTTCGGTGTGATTGAGGCGCACCAGGGCCACCAGGTGCGGCTGCTGGTGCCGCGCGCGCAGCTCACCGAGCGGGTGGCGGTGCTGCTGGAGCGCTTTGCGGTGGTGGATCTGGAGGTGAGCGATCCACCGATCGAGGAGCTGATCGGTGGCTTGTTTCGCCAGCGGGGTCAGCCGTGAGCTGGGCCTGGCGGGTGGCGCGGGCGCTGCTGGGCAGCCAGTACGCGCTGATGCTCGAGTACCGGGCCGAAATCGCGCTCTGGGCCCTCTCGGGCGTACTGCCGCTGATCATGCTGGGCGTGTGGAGCGGCTCGGGTGCCGGGGCTGCCGCCGGCCTGTCGCCCCAGCAGCTCAGCCACTACTTTCTGGCGGCGTTTGTGGTGCGCCAGTTCACGGTGGTGTGGCTGATCCACGTGTTTGAGGAGGATGCCCTGCAGGGCCGGCTGTCGCCCTTCCTGCTCCAGCCCCTGGCGCCCCTGTGGCGCTACCTGGCGGCCCACCTCAGCGAGCAGGCCACACGGGTGCCGTTTGTGCTGCTGATGCTGGGGGTGGTGGGGCTGGCGGCGCCGGGGGTGCTGTGGTGGCCCTCGCCGGGTGAGCTGGTGCTGGGCCTGCTGGCGATCCTGGCGGCCTTCCTGCTGCGCTTTCTGCTCCAGATCCTGGTCACCACCCTGTGCTTCTGGAGCGAGCGGGCGGCGGCGCTGGATCGGCTGCTGCTGATTCCCTACCTGTTTCTCTCCGGTCTGGTGGCGCCGCTCGACACCTTTCCGCCGGCGGTGCGGCGCCTGGCCCTGGCCACGCCCTTTCCCTGGATGGTGGATTTCCCGGCCCGGCTGCTGGCCGGTGAGCCTGTGAATGTGGCGCTGGGATTCGGCGCCATCGCCGCCTGGTGTCTGCTGCTGTGGCCGATTGCTCACGTGCTGTGGCGGGCTGGTCTGCGCCGCTACTCGGCGATGGGGGCCTGAGCGATGGAGCGCCCGCTGATCCGAGACATCCGCTGCTACTGGCGCAGCCTGCGCTGCTTCTGGGGCACCTCGTTGGCGGCGGAGCTGGAGTATCCGCTCAACGCGGCGATCGAATTCGTGTCGGTGCTGGGCAACCTGGCCGGCAGCCTGTTCGTGCTGCAGCTGCTGTTTGCCGGTGGCCCCAGCCTGGGCGGCTGGAGCTGGAGCGGCGCCCTGGTGGTGCTCGGGCTCTACACCCTGCTCGATGGCTTCACCACCTGCGTGCTCCAGCCCAACCTCAGCCGCATCGTCAGCCACGTGCAAACCGGCACCCTGGATTACGTGCTGCTCAAACCGATCGACAGCCAGTTCTGGCTCTCGGCGCGCACGGTGTCGCCCTGGGGGCTGCCGGCGATCGCGGCGGGGCTGGGGTTGATCGGCTGGGCCCTGGCTCAGGGCGGCCCCGAGGCTGCAGCTGGCCTGCGCTCGCCCGGGGCCGTGCTGCTGCCCCTGGCGCTGCTGCTGGCTGCTCTGGTGATCCTCTACAGCCTCTGGTTTGTGCTGGCGGCCCTGAGCATCTGGTTTGTGAAGGTGTGGAATGCCACCGAAGTGCTGCGCTACACGCTGGTGGCCGGTCGCTATCCGGTGAGCGCCTATCCGCCGGCGCTGCGGCTGCTGTTCACCTTCGTGCTGCCCGTGGCCTTTCTCACCACCGTGCCGGCCGAGGCGCTCTTGGGCCGGGGCTCGGCGCTGTGGGCGATCGGCTCGCTGCTGGTGGCGGCGCTGTGCCTGGCTGGTAGCCGGCTGCTGTGGCGCTTCGCCCAGCGCTCCTACACCTCGGCATCGAGCTAGGGCGCGCCATCATCCGCCCACCCCTTTCGTCTCCTCTGCGGCATCTCCATGGTTGTGTCTCCCACCGTTGATGCCGCAAGCGATGCCGCAAGCCTGCAGCGCTGGCAGGAGCACTGGCAGCAGCGCTGGTATCCGGTGGCCTACCTCCAGGACCTGGATCCCCGCCAACCCACCGCCTTCACTCTGCTGGAGCAGGACCTGGTGCTGTGGTGGGACGCCGCCGCTAGCCAGTGGCGCGCCTTCGCTGATGTGTGCCCCCACCGGCTCGTGCCCCTCAGCGAAGGCCGCCTCAACGGCCGGGGCGAGCTGGAGTGCCCCTATCACGGCTGGAGTTTCAACGGCGAGGGCCGCTGCACGGCCATCCCCCAGGCGGAGGCCGATGGGGCGGCCCGGGCCTGCGCCAGTGCCCGCAGTGCCTGCCGCGCCTACGCCACCGCCAGCGGCCAGGGGCTGCTGTTTGTGTTCGCCGGCGACCCGGAGCGGGCTGCAGGGGTGCCCCTGCCGCTTGTGCCGGTGCTGGAGGAGCCCGGCTGGCTGGTGCAGGACACCTTTCGCGACCTGCCGATGGATGCCCTCACCCTGCTGGAAAACGTGCTCGATGTGAGCCACGTGCCCTTCACCCACCACCGCACCGTGGGCCGCCGCCAGAACGCCGCGCCCGTGGCCGCCGAGCTCACCAGCTCCGGGCCCGAGGGGTTCACCCTGAGCTGGCCGGAGGGGCCGCGGCGGGGCAAGCTCGGCAGCCAGTTCACCACCTTTGTGGCTCCGGGCCTGATGTGGCACGACCTCACCGCCAAGGGGTTCGCCCGGTTCATGACCGTCGTGTATGCAACGCCGATCCGGGCCGGGGAATGCCGGCTGTTTGCCCGCTTTCCTTTCCAATTCCGATCGGCGTTGCCGCGGCTGCTGCTGCGGGCTCGGCCGGTGTGGCTGCAGCACCTCGGCAACCACACGGTGCTGGAAGACGACCAGGTGTTTCTGCACGGCCAGGAGCGGGTGCTGGCGGCGCGGGGCGGCAGCGGCGCCCTGGCCCAGGCCTGCTTCCTGCCCACCAGCGCCGATGTGTATGTGCAGGCGCTGCACAACTGGGTGACCACCATCGCTGGACCACCGGCTCCTGGCAGCGCCCTTCCTCCCCGCTGGGGTCGGGCGGCCTTGATGGACCGCTACGACAGCCACACCCGCCATTGCCGGGCCTGCTCCGGTGCCCTGCGGGGTGTGCGCCGCTGGCGGCCGCTGGTGCTGGTGGCCCTTGGCCTGGAGCTGGTGCTGGCGGCCTGGCTACCAGGGGCTGCAGCCCGTGTGGCCCTGCTGGTTGCCCTAGGCCTCACGGCGCTGCTGCTACGCCAGCTCAACCGCTGGGAGCGCCTGCTGCACCGCGGTGACGGCCATCCGCCCCGCAATGCCCTGGATCGGCGCGACGCCTGATCAGCCCCGGCCCTGCTGCAAGGGCTGCTCGCGGCAGTGGAGTTGCCAGGCCCGCAGCAGGTCGACACGGGTGATCCGGTAGCCCAGCCGGCGGGAGGCCAGCACCAGCTCCTGCTGGCAGCGGCAGTGCCGCAGCGCCCGTTGCACCGTGGTGTCGGCTTCGGCGTCGTCCACCAACCGTTCAAGTTCGCTCCAGCTCATCGCGCGGCCGTCCGGGCCTCTCACCATGCCCAGCGGAGCGCCAGCGTGCAAGGTTCCGTCGGTCACCAAGCGCGGAAGGATCAGGGCTGCTGATCGGCGCCTGCAGACGATTGGCAATCCGGGCTGGCGGCCCTAGTTAGGAGGGAGTGGTAGCCGGGCTTGGCTGATGGTGGACCAACCCGCGGAACAACCCCCTGATCGCGACGATGACGGCCTCGAGCCGGAACCACCGCCGCCGATTACGCCCCATGCCACGCCGGTGCTGGATGAGCAGGGCCAGCTCACCTACGTCGGCGATGACGGTCGCCGCTACGTGGTGGGCTTGCCACCGGAGGCTGATGAGCAGAGCGTGGAGCGGGTGATGGCCACCCTGGCTGCCGGCGGCGACCTGTTTCAGCAGATCGAGGGCCTGTGTCATCGCTGGATCTCTGCCGTGACGGGCCCCGACCTCGACTCCCGGGCGGCCCTGGTGCTGCTGATCACCACCTTGGAAACGGCCCTGGAAGACGCCTACGGGGAGGCGTAGAGCGCGCGGCGGATGGTCGCCTCGCTCACGTCACTGCGGATCTCCACGCTGCCGATCGCCGTGGGCAGCACGAAGCGCACCTGGCCGTTACGCACTTTTTTGTCGCCCTGGAGGCAGCTGAGCACGGCTTCGGGGTCCAGTTCCGGCCAGCGGTGGGGCAGGCCGGCCGCTTCGATCAGGGCCAGCTGGCGTTGCTGCTCGGCAGTGCTCCAAAGCCCCATGGCCACGGCGATCTCACCGGCGGCGGCCATGCCGATGGCCACCGCTTCGCCATGCAGCCAGGTGCCATACCCGCACAGGGTTTCCACCACGTGCCCCAGGGTGTGGCCGTAGTTGAGGATCGCCCGCAGTCCGCCCTCGTGTTCATCGGCGGCCACCACACGGGCCTTGGCGGCGGCGGAGCGCTCCAGCAGGATCTGCAGCAGGCCCGGGCCCACGGCCGTTCTGGAGCTGATGCAGCCAGCAGCCTCCAGCTCGCCAAACAGCGCGGCGTCGCCGATCACGCCGTACTTGATCACCTCGGCCATGCCGGCTCGGAATTCCCGCTCCGGCAGCGTGGTGAGGGTGGTGGGGTCGATCAGCACCAGCCGCGGCTGGTGGAAGGCACCGATCAGGTTTTTGCCGCCCGGATGGTTGACCCCCGTTTTGCCGCCGATGGCCGCATCGACCATCGCCAGCAGGGTGGTGGGCACCTGCACCACGGCGATGCCCCGCAGCCAGGTGGCGGCGGCAAAGCCCGCCATGTCGCCCACCACGCCGCCGCCGAGGGCCACGATCAAGGAGCCGCGCTCCAGCTTGCGGGCGAAGGCAGCGTCGTGAATCTGGGCCACGGTGGCGGGGGTTTTCTGGTCTTCCCCCGCCTCAATCACCAGGGTGCTGGCCTCGAAGCCGGCGGCCTGCAGGCTGGCCAGGGCGGTGGCGCCGTAGTGCTCCTGCACCACGGGGTTGGTCACCATCAGCACCTTGGTGCCTTCTTTCATGCCGCGGGCGCGGATCTGCTCGCCCAGGCTGGCCAAGGCGCCGGTGCCGATCACCACCGGATAGGGGTTGGCGCTCAGCGCCACCTCGATGGTGCGCAGCGGGCAGGCGGCTGGGGTCGCAGTCATCGGCAGGGGCGGGCGTCGCTTGAGGCTAAAGCCGTCCCTGGAACAGCTCTGCAGCAGCGGGTTCCACAATGGAGCGACCTGGTGTCGTTCATGGCTCTCTCCACCCCCCGCACGGCCACGGCCTGGGGTTTTCTGCTTCCGGCTCTGGTGCTGATCGGGCTGTCGGTGCTGATCCCGGCGGCGATGGCTCTGGTGATGAGCGTCAGCCAGGCCGGCCTGGATGTGAGTGAGCCACTGCGCTTTGTGGGCCTGGCCAACGTGCGGCGGCTGCTGGCCGATCCGATGTTTTTCCGGGTCACCGGCACCACCTTTCTCTACCTGGTGGGGGTCGTTCCGCCGATCGTGATCGGCGCCCTGGCCCTGGCGGTGCTGGTCAACCGCCAGCTGCCGGGGATTCATTGGTTCCGTGGCGCCTTCTATACGCCGGTGTTGGTGTCGATCGTGGTGGCGGCGATCGCCTTCCGCTGGATCTACGCCGAAAACGGCCTGGTGAACGGTTGGTTGAGCGCGCTGTTGGGCGCGTCCTTTCAACCCATCGGTTTCCTCACCGCGCCGCTGCTGGCGCTTCCCTCGGTGATGCTCGTCACCTTGTGGAAGGGCCTGGGCTACTACATGGTGATCTTCCTGGCCGGCCTGCAGGGCATCTCCCCCGACCTCTACGAAGCGGCGGCGCTCGATGGCAGCGAGGGCCTGCGCAAGCACCTGGACATCACCCTGCCCTTGCTGCGCCCCTACATCACCCTGGTGGCGGTGATTTCAGCCATTGCCGCCACCAAGGTGTTTGAGGAGGTCTACCTGATGACCCAGGGCGGACCAGCCGACTCCACGCGCACCTTGGTTTATTACGTCTACGACCAGGCCTTCGCCGAGCTGGAGATCAGCTACGCCTGCACGATCGGCCTGGCGTTGTTTCTGATCGTGCTGCTGCTCAGCCTGGTGCGGTACCTGTTCGCCGGCGACCGCGGATTGAGCTGACCCCCCCTGGCGCCGTAACGTGATGGATTGCCATCGAGAAGGGGCGATTCCCGACTCTGCCAACACCTATGGCTGAGCCAACAGCCTCGCCCTTGATGCCCTCCATTGGCGTGGTGGGTGGCGGCCAGCTGGCCTGGATGCTGGCGTCCGCGGCCCAGCAGCTGCAGGTGCCCCTGCACGTGCAAACCCCGGGGGCCCATGACCCGGCCACAGCGCTGGCCACCACGGTGGTGCTGGCCGAGCTCGACGATGTCGCCGCCACCCGCGAGCTGGCCCGCCGCTGCAGCGCCATCACCTTCGAAAACGAGTGGGTCGACCTGCCGGCCCTGGCGCCCCTCAGTTTTGACGGCATCCGTTTCCTGCCCAGCCTGGAAGCGCTCTCGCCATTGGTGAGCAAGCGCAGCCAACGTCAGTTGCTGCAGCAGTTGGGTTTGCCGGCTCCCCGTTGGTGTGATCTGCCCTCCGATGGGGTGCTGCCGGATGGCTTCTCCTATCCCCTGATGGCCAAGGCCTCCACCGGCGGCTACGACGGCAAGGGCACGGCTGTGATCCAGGGGCCAGAGGATCTCCAGGCGCTTCTGGCCCGTATTCCCGCCAGCGACTGGATCCTCGAAGAGCTGGTGTCCTTTGAGCTGGAGCTTTCCCAGCTTGCCTGCCGCGACCGGGCCGGCAATCTGCAGTGCTACCCGCTGGTGCAGACCCACCAGCATCAGCAGGTGTGTGACTGGGTGCTGGCACCGGCGTCCGTGCCCCATGCGGTGCAGGCCTACGCCCGCAACATCGCTGCCTCCCTGCTCACCGCCATCAACTACGTGGGGGTGCTGTCGATTGAGTTCTTCTACGGACCGGGCGGGCTCCAGGTCAATGAGATTGCCCCACGCACCCACAACTCCGGCCACTTCACGATTGAGGCGGCTCACACCAGTCAGTTTGCGCAGCAGGTGCGCATCGTTGCCGGCCTGCCGATGGGACCCGTGGAGTTGCAGGTGCCTGGAGCCCTGATGGTGAATCTGCTCGGTTTTGAGAGCTCCGACGCCGACTACCAAAGCCAACGCGACGCCCTCGCGGCCTTGCCCCAGGCCACGGTGCATTGGTACGGCAAGCAAGGGTCCAGCCCGGGGCGCAAGCTGGGCCATGTCACCGTGTTGCTGGCGGGCACCACCCCCCAGGAGCGGGAAGAGCAGGCGCAGCAGCTGCTGGAGCAGGTGCGCAGGATCTGGCCCCTACCGCCTGCGGCGGCACCGAGCGCCCTGGCCCCGTCGCTCGCCGAATCGGGCTGAATCGGCGGGAATCGGCTTACAGTGCCAGCGGACTGCCGTGTTGGTCACTGCCTTTTACAGTTTTCTGATCTGACTCCCTTTTCGACATGGGGGGTCTGCAGCGGAAGCAACGTAAGCCGGCCTCGTAGCCGGAAACGGCGCCCCGTCCTTGACCCCCCTTCTGGTTCCACCAGGTCGAACACTGGGGCAAAACGGCACGGCGGTCCACCCCTTTCACCCCAACCAGTGCAACCAACCTGATCGGCCCTGCTGCGTCTTCAGCGCACTTCGATCAGCTCACTGGCCGGATAGCGCACCTTGGCCAAAGTGGCATGTTTGTCGCTGTCTGAGCGGTGGCCCACGGCGCACACCACGCAGCTGCGGTAGGGCCCATTCTCCAGTCCCAGGATGCGGTCATAGGCCGCCGGGTCGAAGCCCTCAATCGCGCAGGTGTCCACCTCCAGCAGGGCAGCGGCCGTCATCAAGGTGCCCAGGGCGATGTACACCTGGTTGCTCGCCCAGCGCGCGATCTGCTGGCTGCGGGGGCCGTGGATCAGGTCAACGTCGATCATCTGGCGGTAGGTGGCCAGGTCGGCTGGATCGAGGCCGCGCGTCTGGGCCATGGTCGTGATCAGCCGGTCGGCTTCCGCCGGGCCGATTTGGCGTTGCACCAGAAACACCACCAGATGGGAGGCGTCGGTGATCTGGCTCTGGTTCCACGACTCGGGCCGCAGCTGCTCGCGCAGGCCGGGGTCGTGGATCACCAGGAATTTCCAGGGCTGCAGCCCGTAGCTCGACGGGCTCTGCACCAGGGCGTTCTCCAGGGCGCTCCAGGTGACCGCGTCGATCCGGCGGCTCGGGTCGAACACCTTGGTGGCGTAGCGCCAGGCCATGGCCCCATCGAGCTGGGCTGGGGTGATCGGCATGGGCGGCGACAGGAGGCTGGATCAGAGGGCATTCTGGACTGCATGGTTGTTGAAGACGGGTTCGGCCCGCCTGCCGCGATGGAGTCCTTTCAGCAGGCCTTTGAAGCGTTGCTCTGCCTCGCTCCGGGGCCGGTTTTTCCCCGGGCCCGCCAGCTCTATCTGCGCAAATACCCGCTGGAAGGCAGGCGGACCGAAGACGGTGCGCCGGCCTCCCCCGGCGGGCTGCGTGATCGCTTCCGCACCTTTCTGCTGGAGGAGGAGATCCAGGAGTCGAGTGGGGGGATCGTGCGGGTGCGGGCCCTGGCGTTTGCGGTGGTGCACTGGCAGGCCCCCCAGGTCAACGCCAACGCCTACACCGCCTATCTGGAGCAGCGCTGGCAGCTTCAGCCCGATGGGCTGAGCTTGGAGCCCGGCAGTTGGTTTCGCGAGGCAGGAGCCTATGCGCGCTTTCGGGCGCCGGCGGTTTACGAGCGCTCGCCCTCCGGTGAATTGCTGTTGGGTGACGCCTGACCCAGCAACTGATCCAGCTGCTGCTGCAGTTGCTCGCGGCTCCAGCCAGTCACCACGAATACCTCCTGGACACTGCTGCCGCGCCGGGCGACCAGCTTGTGGCCACCGGTGATCGGGGCTGACACGCGCAGCCGCAGCTGGGCGCTGCGGCCCCGCACCCGGCTGATCACCGCCGGAGTCACCGTGTCGATGCCGGGGCAGCGGGCCAGCCGCTTGAGCAGGGGCACCAGGCCCTCGATATAGGTGCTGTGGGTAATCACCACCCGGCCCATCAGGCGGGCTCCAGGGGTGCCATGGTCAGCCCTTCGGCTCCGAGTTGCTGGTGGTAGAGCTCGGCCTGTTCCTGGGGCCCGCACCACACCACTGCCGAGCCCTCGCTGTCGATGCGGTGCGCCAGGGCCCAGGCCTGATCTGGCTGCATCGCCGGGATAAAGCGCACCAGACACTCCACGACGTGCTGGAAGGTGTTCACGTCGTCGTCGAGCACCACCACCTTGAAGTGGGGGTAGGGCTGGCGCAGCCGCTGCCGCTCCTGCACGGCGGCGGGGGAGGAACTCGCCATCAGCACAGGCTGAATCACTTCCATCGCCCCAAGCTCCACACCTGACCCACCCTAGGTAAAGTGCCGCCAACGACTGATGGCAGCGCCATGTTGATCACCGTGGGTTGGGCGTCACTGGCAGCCCTGTTCAGCTTTTCGATCGCGATGGTGGTCTGGGGTCGTCATGGCGACAACAGCATCAAGTTCTGATTGCGGCCCGGCAATTTTCGGTGCCTGAGCTGCCCCTTTCCCTCCCCCAGCTGCTGTCGGCCATCGCCGCTTTGCTGCTGGTGTTTGTCAGTGGTGGGGTGATCTACCTCTCCACGGTGGAGTGGCGGGATCGCCGGCGCCGCAAGGCGCTTGAAGCCAAGCGGCGCTCGTGATTCCGGCCGGGCTCGCCGCCTGGGCCTGGCGTACGGCAGATCAACTGTTGGTGCCGCCACCCGAACAGGCGGGGCATGGCGCCCTGCCTGACGTGCTTGCGGCCATTGCCGATCTCCACGCTGCTGCTCGATCCGACGTGGAGTCGACCGATCCGCAAGCGCTGCCTCGGGCTTTGGCACCGCTGGCCCTGGCCCTGCTGCGTCAGCCCACAAGCGGCCCGGCCGACGAGCACCTGCGCCGTGCCGCCGATGCCCTGCGGCAGGCTTTGGCGGGCAACACGGTCACCTACGTGGTGAACCGCAACCTCAACGTCTCCAACCACTGCATCAAGCACTGCAGCTTCTGCGCCTTTCGCCGCGATGCCGGTGAACCGGGCGCCTACTGGCTCGCGGCAGCGGAACTGGAGCGGCGGGCCGCCGAGGCCCTTGAGGCCGGCGCCACCGAGCTCTGCATCCAGGGCGGCCTCAACCCCGCCGCCACCGTGGAGGGCAGCCAGCTGGCCTACGCCGAACAGCTGCTGCAGCGGTTGCAGCAAGCCGCCCCGGGTCTGCATCTGCATGCCTTCTCCCCCCAGGAGCTCCTGTATTTCGCCCAGCACGACGGCCTCTCCCTGGATCATGTGCTGGAGCGGCTGCAGGCGGCGGGGCTGGGCTCGGTGCCGGGCACGGCAGCCGAGGTGCTGAGTGAGCCGGTGCGGCGGGTGCTCTGCCCCGAGAAGCTCTCGGCGCGGGACTGGGTGGCGGTGATGCTGCAGGTGCACCAGCACGGGCTGCCGTCCACCAGCACCTTGATGGCCGGCCACATCGAGGGCCCGGCCGATCGGGCGGCCCATCTGCTCACCTTGGGGGCCATGCAGCGCTATGCCTGGCAGCATCAGCGCCAGGGTTTCACGGAGTTTGTGCTGCTGCCGTTCGTGGGCGCCTCGGCGCCGGCCGCCCTGCGGGCCCGGGTGCGGCGCGACCAGCCCGATGTCGCGGCGATGCTGCGGCTCACCGCCCAGGCCCGGATCCTGCTGGGGCCCTGGTTTCCCTTCCACCAGCCGAGCTGGGTGAAGCTCACCCTCGCCGGCGCCGCCGAAGCGTTGCGCTGGGGCTGCAACGACCTGGGCGGCACCTTGATGGAGGAGCACATCACCACGATGGCAGGGGCCAGCGGCGGCACTTGCCAGTCGCCCGAGGCTCTCGAGGCAGCAGCCCGTCAGCTGGGCCGTCCGGTGCGTCGCCGCACCACCCTCTACGGAGCTGTGGCATGACGCGGCCGCTCCAGATCCGGGCCTTGCCCCTGCGCTGCACCGCGGCCCTCACCGCCCTGCTGGTGCTGGTGCCAGCTGGCCTGTTGCTGCGCTCCCCCCGGCCGCGGGCCCAGGGGTTGGAGCGGCTGCTGGGTCAGGCGGCTCTGATGCAGAGCTTTCCCGCCTCGCCGCAGCGGCCCGTGCCGGCCCTGTGGAGCCAGCGGCTAGGGCCAGCCCTGGCCAGCAACGTCTGGCAGCAGCAGCGCCGGGTGTGGTGGCAGTTCTGGGGGCGCGATGGCGATGGCGGCGCCTACCTGGCGTTCCCTGCTCACACCCTGCCCCCGTCGCTCACGGCCCGCCCCGCCAGTGGCCTGTCGCCCCAGGGCCTGCCGCCCAACAGCCTTCGGGTCGATGACCTGGTGGTCGTGGCTGCCGATCCCCTCTCCCAGCGGCTGCTGCAGGACCAGCTGCGGCTGGCCCAGCGCCAGCGCCGTGGCCTGGAGCAGCGCTGTCTGCTGCGGCTGCAGCAGGAGCAGGCGGTGTTCTGGGCCCCCCTCGGCCTCGGGGTGATGGCCGGACCGATGGCGCCCCTGCTCCAGCGTTTCCAGGAGGGCTGCCTGAGCCTGCAGTTGGAGGGGGCCAGCCTGGGCCTGACGGGCGAAGCGAGTTCCGCTAGTGGCCTCCTGAGTGCCCCTGGCCGACCCCAACCGGCTCCGCCGTTGCCCCCCCTGCCTGCCGATCTGCTGCTGGAGTGGCGTGGCCCAGTTCTGGATGCGCTGTTGCAGGGCCTGCTCAGCCGTCAGTTGATCCGCGAACCGCTGGCGGCCCGCTACGGCATCGGTGATGGTCAGCTCGCCTTGCTGCGCCGGGTTCCCTTTGTGTTGCGGTTGCGTCCGCTGGCCCAGGGGCCGTTTCAGGCAGGCCTCGAGGTGCAGCTGCGTGTCAGCGGCGAACGCCGTCCCTGGACCCAGCTGCTGGATGCATTGGTGCCGCCGCTGGAGGCGCAGGGCCTGGCAGCGACCCGCACCGGTTCAGCAGCGCTGCCCGCCATCAGCTGGCGCCGCGAGGATGGCCTGGTGGTGGGTGGCTGGCGCTGGGTGCTGGCGGCCTCGGGCCAGCCCCAACTGCTTCTGTACCTGGGGCCTGAGCCTCCCTTGGCACACACCGCTGCCACCCTTGCCGCTCCCACCGCGACCATTGGGCTGCCCGGCTCAGCCGGGGCAACCGTGTTGCGGGCGCGCCCCAAAGCCCTGGCCCGCTTGGGCTTGCTGCCTCCGGAGCTGCCGCAGCTGGTGCAGCAGGCTGCCCAGCTGGATCTGGTGGCCATCCATGCGGCCAGCGGCGCCGGAGTGCTGGGCTCGCCCCTCAGCCAGCTGACGGGGCAGCTTCAGTTGCAGCGTCGCCCCCAGCGTCTGCCGTTGGACCGCTAACGCTGGGTTCAGCTGCGGCGGCTTGCTGCTGCCGTTCGCGTTTGCGCCGCTCAGCGGCAACGGTTTCCTCCATCAGCTCCACCGCCTGGGCCATCTTCTCGAGATTGTTGGCGTAGAGGCTGATGTCCTTGTCGAGGCGATCGCGCAGCAGGCCCATGGCGCTGCCCAGGTCGTGGGCGTAGCTGCGCAGGGCCATGGGATCCATGGCATCAGCTCCCTGGGCCTGCTCCAGCAGGCTCAGCAGGCCGACTGCCATCAGCCGTGAGTAGTGAAAGTCGGTGCGGCGGATGCTCGCCAAAGCAGTTGCAACCGGCTCGGGTGCACCGGCCCCTTCCTGCTCGATCCACTGCTTCACCTGCTCGACGCTGTGGCTGCCCATGGCGGCCATGGCCTGATCGCGCTGCTGGCGCAGGGCTGCGGCGTCAAAGCCTGAGGCGGAGCAGAGCGCTGCCAAGAGCGGCTCCCGTTGGATGTCGGGGCGATAGCCCTTGGCAAAGCTGTCGAACACCTGAATCAGCCCGCAGGCAAACAGGGGATCACTGCGAAAGCCGCCCTGGCGGCTGAGCAGATGGAGCTCCACCAGCAGCTCATCCACCAGGCGCCGGTAGAGCGGCGCAATCACGTGGGGAAAGGCGCGATGGAAGGCACGCTTGCTATCTGCAACGGTGAGGGCTGCGCTCACGCTGAATCGGGCCAAGGTGAGCCGACCCTAGCCGCCCAGGCTCAGTAGGATCGAATCCAGTCGCTGCACCAGCTCCATGATCCCGATCGTGATTGAAGAGTCGGGCCGGGGAGAACGCGCATTCGACATCTATTCGCGTCTGTTGCGCGAGCGAATCATCTTTTTGGGCGAGCCGGTCACGTCGGAGTCGGCCAACCGCGTTGTGGCCCAGCTCCTGTTTCTGGAGGCGGAAGATCCGGAAAAAGACATTTTCCTCTACATCAATTCCCCTGGCGGATCGGTGTACGACGGCCTTGGCATCTTCGACACGATGCAACACATCAAGCCCGATGTGCAGACGGTCTGTGTGGGGCTGGCCGCCTCGATGGGAGCGTTCCTGCTTTGCGCCGGCACCAAGGGCAAGCGCAGCAGCCTCACCCACTCGCGGATCATGATCCACCAGCCGCTGGGCGGTGCCCGCGGCCAGGCCAGCGACATCCGCATCCAGGCCGACGAGATCCTCTATCTCAAAAAGAAGCTCAACACGGAGCTCGCCGATCGCACCGGTCAGCCCCTGCCGCGCATCGAAGAGGACACCGACCGCGACTTCTTCATGTCGCCGGCTGAGGCGGTGGAGTACGGCCTGATCGACAAGGTGATCGAAAAGCGCCCGATTCGACCTGTTTGAAGTTCAGATGCCAAGCCATGCAATACCCCTCCCGAGGTTGAGCCTCGGGAGGGGTTGATGCTGGGGGTTTTGATGATGCTGGTTTAGGCAGCCGGGGCTGGTTCGGACTGAACCGGCTCAGCCTGGGCGGGTTCAGACAGAAGGGGCGAGAACCGCTCCTTCTCGGGGATCGTGGTGAATTCGGCCACGATGGCTCGGAACTCATCACCATCGAGCGTTTCCTTCTCGATCAGCAGCTCCACCACCCGGTCCATGCAGGCGCGGTGCTCCGCCACCAGCTTCACCGTGTCGGCGTAGCAGCTCTGCACGATCTGACGCACGGCGTCATCGATCTTGCTGGCGAGACGATCAGAGCCGTCGCTGCGGGTCATCAGGTCGCGGCCGAGGAACACCTCCTGGTTGCCGGCTTCAAACGACACCTGGCCGAGGTCACTCATGCCGAAGCGCGTCACCATCTGGCGGGCAATCGAGGCCACCTGCTGGATGTCGCCGCCAGCACCGGTGGTGACCTCCGAGTAGCCGAACACCACATCCTCAGCGGCGCGGCCGCCCAGGGCGCCCATGATCCGAGCCCGCAGCTGGGCCCGGCTCACCAGCATCTGCTCCTCATCGGGGGAGAACCAGGTGAGGCCCTGGGCCTGACCGCGGGGGATCAGGGTCACCTTCTGCACAGGGTCGTGGGCCTGAACCAGGGAGCCCACCAGGGCGTGGCCCACCTCGTGGTAGGCGATCAGCCGCTTGCTGCGTCCGTCGGTGAGCGGCTTGCCCTCCATGCCGGCGATCACCCGGTCCACGGCGTCGTCGATTTCAGCCAAGGTGGTGGCTTCCTTGCGGCGGCGGGCGGTGAGGATCGCTGCTTCGTTGAGCAGGTTGGCCAGGTCGGCGCCCGAGAAGCCTGGGGTGCGGCGAGCGACGGCTTCGAGGCTCACATCCGGTGCCAGCTTTTTGTTGCGGCTGTGCACACTGAGGATCGACAGGCGACCCTTGATGTCGGGCACGTCCACCTGCACTTGGCGGTCGAAGCGGCCGGGACGCAGCAGCGCCGAATCGAGCACGTCAGCCCGGTTGGTGGCGGCAATGATGATGATGCCGCTGTTGCCTTCGAAGCCGTCCATCTCCGTCAGGAGCTGGTTGAGGGTTTGTTCCCGTTCGTCGTTGCCACCGCCCACACCGGCGCCGCGCTGGCGGCCCACCGCATCGATTTCGTCGATGAAGATCAGGCAGGGGCTGTTCTCCTTGGCCCGCTTGAACAGGTCGCGCACCCGGCTGGCACCGACGCCCACAAACATCTCCACAAATTCCGAACCGGAGAGGGAGAAGAAGGGCACGCCGGCTTCGCCGGCAATGGCCTTGGCCAGCAGGGTTTTGCCGGTGCCTGGAGGCCCCACCAGCAGCACGCCTTTGGGGATCTTGGCGCCCACGGAGGTGAAGCGCTCCGGCGTTTTCAGGAAGGTCACCACCTCTTGAAGGTCTTGCTTGGCTTCTTCCACACCCGCCACGTCGTCGAATTTGACGCCGGTTTCGGCCTCCATGGCAAAGCGGGCCTTGGTCTTGCCGAACTGCATCGCCTGGCCGGGGCCGCCAGGCATGCCGTTACCGCGGCGGGCTAGGAACACCAGCGAGCCGATCAGCAGCAGCGGGAACAGCAGATTGCCGAGCAGCCCGAGGGCCGGTGGGGCGGTCTTGGGCGGATGGATGTCGAAGCTGATGCCCTGATCCTTCAGCTTGTTCACCAGCTCCGGTGCCACGCCGGGAAGATCCACCCGCAGGCGCTGCACGCGATTGTCGAGGTCGGGATCCACCGCCTCGATCACGGCGCTGCGGCCGCCATCAAAGATGTCCACGGCCGTGACGCGTCCGGCGTCGACGTAGTCAAGGAAGCGGCCGTAGCTCATCCGCGCCACCGCCGCATTGCGGGGTGCCACGGTGGGACTCGTGGCTCCATTGGGCTTGAAGCGGGCCGTGCCACCGCTGCCCAGCAACTGCCATCCGAGAAAAGCAACCACCGCCAGGGGCAGCAGCCAGAGGGCAATCAGACGCCAGCGCTGGTTCATAGCTGAAACACATTCTTAACAAGTGTAACGGCGCTGCGGACCGCTGCAGCTCCGCTCGCGGTGCGTGTTTCGCGCCAGGTTCGAACCCTTGGTCAGCCGGCTTGCGCCCAGGGCAGGTCGTTGCTGCTGGCACCGACGAGGGCTTCCAGTTGGGCAGGATTGCTGGGTTGCTCGAGCAGCAAATCCTGGGCCTGAATGGTTTCGACCAGGTCGGGGCCGCCCAGGCCATGGGTCCAGATCTTGATCACGCTTTGCGGCGGGCATTGAAAGCTGAGGAGCTCAAACGGAAACACCACCCGTTCGAGGAAAAACTGCTCGGGACCGACGCAGCGCAGGATCACCATGCGATCACTGGTGTTGCGGTAGCCGCACGAGAGCAGAGTCAAAGCCAGTTCTGATGAGCAAATACCATGAAGCCATCGCCTCACGTGCGGATTTGGTGACGAACGCCACGTTTTTGGGTTTTTAAGAGTTTCTTCGGTTTTGCCTGATCTCGGTCAGAGGCTGCGCAGGGCCACGATTGGATCCAGGCGGGCGGCGCGGCGGGCCGGCACCACGCCGAAGAACAGGCCGATCGAGCCCGACAGCCCCACCGTGGCCAGCACCGTGGCGGCACCGATCGTGGCGGGCAACGGTGTGACAGCGGCCACCACGACCACCGTGCCGATGCCCACGGCGCTGCCGATCACGCCGCCGAGGCTGGCCAGCACCAGCGACTCCACCAGAAACTGCAGCAGCACGTCGCCACTGCGGGCGCCGAGAGCCTTGCGCAGGCCGATCTCCTCGGTGCGCTCGCTGACCGACACCAACATGATGTTCATGATGCCGATGCCGCCCACCAGCAGCGACACGGCGCCGATGGCCGCCAGCATCAAGGTGAGTCCGCCGGTGATCGTGCTCACGATCGTCAGGGCGTCCTTCTGGGAGCGCACGGCGAAGTCGTCCTCCCGCAGGATCCGGTGCCGCTGGCGCAGCAGGTTGGTGATCTGAAAGCTCGCGGCCCCTGTGCTCTGTTCGTCGCGGGCCTCGACGCTGATGAAGTTGAGGTTGACGCCGTAGGTGGGATCGCGGCCGGAGAGTTTGCTCACCATCGTCGTGAGCGGCACGTAGGCGTTCTCGTCCTGGTTTTGGCCAAACACCGCCCCCTTGGGCTCCAGCACGCCAATCACCTCGAACAGCTGGTTGCGGATGCGCAGCTGGCGCCCCACCGGCGCCTTGCCGGGAAACATCTTGGCGCCCAGATCGGGCCCCACCACGGTGACATTGCGGGCGCTGCTGAGGTCGCTGGCAAAGAAGAAACGGCCTTGGGCCACCTCAAACTGACGCACCGGCAGAAACTCGGGCGTCACCCCCGAGACCGAGGCGGTGCTGCTGATGCCGCCGGCCTGAATCACCTCGCTCAGGGTGATCTGGGGCGCCACCCGTTTGACGCTGGGCACTTGCTCGGCGATCGCCTCGGCGTCCTCGAGCACGAGGGTTTTGGGGAAGTCGATGCCCTGGCGGCGGGTGTCGTTGTTGCCCGGCACCACAAACAACACATTGGCGCCGAGGTTGCTGAGCTGGCCTTCGGCCAGGTTCTGGGCTCCCCGTCCCACCCCCACCAAGGTGATCACCGAGGCATTGCCGATCACGATGCCGAGCATCGTGAGCAGGCTGCGCAGCCGGTTGGCTCGCAGGGTTGTCAGAGCCATGCCCACGGTTTCACCGACGGGCAATTTCGAAGCCATGGGCACGTGCTGGGGCCGGTGCCTTAAACGATGGCGGGTCCGCCGTCCACGTTGTGGCTGCGGGCGCCGCGATGCACTTCGCCGCGGAGCAGATCCAAGGTCACGATCTCGCCCTGAAGCAGGCTGGCAAAGGCGTTGTCGACGCCCACAATCGCCGGAATGCCGGTGCGCTGGGCGATCACGGCCGCGTGGCTCTCCATGCCGTCGGTTTCAGCGATCACGGCCTTGGCCTTGCGAATCGCCTCGACGTAGTCGGCCGAGGTTTCACGCACCACCAGGATCTCGCCCGACTGGATCGCCGCTGCGGCCTCGGGGCTATCCACGAGGCGAACCCGCCCGCTCACCGAGCCGTTGCCGATGCCGGTGCCCTTGGACAGCACCGCCGACACGATGCCGACCTTGATGAAGTCGGTGGAGCCGCTGACCCCAGACAGGGTGCCAGCGGTTTGGACCACCAGGTCGCCGTCCTGCAGGAAGCCCAGCCCCCGGGCCATGCCCATGGCCAGGCTGAAGGTGCTGGTGGAGGAGCTTTGTTCCGCCACCAGCAGGGGATTCACTCCCCAGCAGAGCTGCAGCTGGCGGGCCACCTTCACCTCGCTGGTGATCGCCAGGATCGGCGTGCTGGGCCGAAACTTGCTGACATTGCGGGCGGTCGATCCGCCCTTGGTGAGGGGCAGGATCGCCGCGGCGTTGAGCTGGCGGGCAATGCTGCTCACCGCCTGGCAGATGGCGTTGGGAATGGTGGTGGCCATGTGGCTGTCGAGCACCCGCTGGGGGTAATCGCGCTCGATGCGCCGGGCAATCGTGGCCATGGTGGCCACGGCTTCCACAGGGAAATCCCCCACCGCGCTCTCGTTGGACAGCATCACGGCGTCGGTGCCGTCGAGGATGGCGTTGGCCACGTCGCTCACCTCGGCCCGGGTGGGGCGCGGGCAGCTCACCATCGAATCGAGCATCTGGGTGGCGGTGATCACCGGGATGCCGAGGCTGTTGGCCTTGCGGATCAACTCTTTCTGGAGCAGCGGCACCTCTTCGGCGGGCATCTCCACGCCCAGGTCGCCGCGGGCCACCATCACCCCGTCGCAGAGGGGCAGGATGTCGTCGATCTGGTCGATCGCCTCAAATTTTTCGATCTTGGCCACCACGGGTGTGCTGTGGCCGTGGCTGCGAATCAGCTCGCGGATCTCGCGCATGTCCGAGGGGTTGCGCACGAAGCTGAGCGCCACCCAATCGACACCCTGTTGCAGGCCAAAGGCCAGGTCGATCCGGTCTTTCTCGGTGAGCGCTCGGATTGAGAGCTGCACGTCCGGGAAGTTGACGCCCTTGTTGTTGGAGAGCACGCCACCGACGGTGACGCTGCAGAACAGGGTTTGCTCGGGCTTGTCGACGCGCTCGACCAGCATTTCAACCCGGCCGTCGTCCAACAGGATGCGGCTGCCAGGCACGACCTCATCGGCGAGGTTGTCGTAGGTGACTGTGGCAATCGATTGATTGCAAGCCACATCCCTCGAGGTGAGGGTGAAGGGATCACCCTTGGCCAGGGTGATCGGCCCATCGGCGAAACGGCCCAGTCGGATCTTGGGACCCTGGAGGTCTTGGAGGATGCCGATCTCGATGCCGAGCTCGGTGGCGACCTGGCGGATCGTTGAAATCCGAGCCGCGTGCTCGCTGTGGTCTCCGTGGGAGAAATTGAGGCGGAAGGTGGTAGCGCCGGCGGCAATCAACTCGCGCAGGCGTTGCGGAGATTCCGTGGCGGGCCCGATCGTGGCCACGATCTTGGTGCGACGCATGAGATCGGGCTGGGGCATCAACACGCCATCAGACAGCTGGAAACTACCATCCAGGCCTGCAACGGGCTGCCGCAGTTGGACTTTCAGGCTTACCAGCAGCGCTCCCGCGCCACCGCCCGCTATCCCGAGGCGGGCGCCAACCCCATCTATCCCACCCTGGGGCTGTGCGGTGAGGCCGGTGAGGTGGCCGACAAGGTGAAGAAGGTGCTGCGTGACCAGGAGGGCCGCTTTTCGCCTGAGGTGGTCGCGGCACTGCAGCTGGAGCTGGGGGATGTGCTTTGGTACGTGGCCCAGCTCGCCACGGAACTGGGCCTGGAGCTCGACCAGATCGCCCAGGCCAACCTGGACAAGCTGGCCAGCCGCGCCGCCCGTAACGTGATTGCAGGCAGTGGGGATACGCGGTGATCAGAGTCGTACTCGCTCCTCTTCTCGTGGCCCTGATGTTGCTTGTGCCCGGTCCTGCCTGGGCGGCCGAGCTGCAGGTCTCGCAGGTGAATCTCGAGCCCTGTCCCGCCGAAGACGTTGGCGCCCAACCCGAGTTGCGCCGCCCTTCAGGCGCCAGCTGCTACGCCCTGCGCGGCACCGTGCTGAATCCGGGCCGCAAACCGGTGGTGGACACCGATGTGTTTGCCCTGATCGTCGATTCCAGCGGCGAGCCGGTGCTGCAGAACCGCACCCGCGTGGGTTCGATCGGCGACGTGCCCCCCGGCAGCTCGAGCTTTGCCCTGCGGCTCTCGGTGCCCGCCGGCACGCCGGGGCCCCTGAGCTTCCGCAACGTCAAGGCCCGCGGCTTCAGTGCGCCGGTGCGCACCCGTGCCGGCGTCGACGACGAATTGCTGCCGCTCGAGCAGGCCCTAGCCGATCAATAGCCCGCGCCCAGCACCGACACGCTGGCGCCTTGCAGGAGGCTCTGCACCAGATTCAGGGCGATGAAGGCCACGATCGCCGACAGGTCGAGGCCGCCCAGGGGCGGAATCAAGCCGCGGAAGGCGTTCAAATAGGGATCGGTGATCGAACTCACCGTCGAGAGCAGCGGATTGCTCCAGTCGAGGTTGGGGAACCAGCTCAGCAGCACTCGCACCAGCAGCACCACGGTGTAGATGCTGAGGGTCTGGGCCAGCACCTGCAGCAGAAAACTCAGCGCGTCCATGGAGTGCTCGTGGGCAGATTCTGGATCGACCAACTCTAGGCAGCATCCTCCCAGGCATCATCCTGAGATGGAGCGTGATCCTCAGCCTGATCCGGACCTGGTTCGGGATCCACCACCTTGGCCTTTGCCCTCGGGCGCGGTTGCAGGTCGTCGGCCTTGACGGCGAAGGTGCGGTGGAATTTCTCGCTCAGGGTGAGCCAGTAGGAGCGACCGTCGCTCTGGCGCTTGCGCTCGACGAAGTTCTGGGCCAGGAGTTCCTTGATGTGGTCGTAGGCACCCGAACCCCGCAGCTCCACCAGATCCGATTGGAGGATCCGTTTCTTCAGCGCGATCGTGGCCAGAGTGCGCAGGGCAGCGGTGGAGAGGTCTACGGGCAGCAGGTTCTGCACCAGATCACCCAGGCCGTCGCGCAGCTGCAGGCTGTAGCGGTTGCCCTCCTGACGCACTTCCAGGGCGGTGTCGCGGTGGGCGTAGTCGGTGATCAGGGTGATCAGCCCCAGCTCCGCCTCCTCCCGGCTGATGGCGGCGATCTCCGCCAGCTCGGCCAGGCTCAGGGGCCGGCCCTTGAGATAGAGGATCGCTTCCATCCGCGCCGGCAGGGAGAGCCCCTGGATCGCCTCAGCGGCTGCTGGTTGGGCGCCGGTCATGGGCCTTCACCACGCTGGATGGCCGCACGGTACCGCAGGGATTCGGGCTCAGGCCAGGGCCGGCAGGGGGGCGCTGCTGGGGCCGAGAAACAGCCGGTAGGCGGGGTTGTCGCTTTCATCCCAGTGCTGGTAGCCGAGCCCGTTGAGAAACGCCTGCCACTGCGAGCGTTCGCCCCGGGGCACCTGCACCCCCACCACGATCCGGCCCACGTCGGCGCCGTGGTTGCGGTAGTGAAAGATGCTGATGTTCCAGTTGGCGTGGAGGGCGTTGACGAACGCCATCAGGGCGCCGGGTTTTTCGGGAAACTCGAAGCGGTAGAGCAATTCCTCCCCCTGCTCCAGGGCGGGGCCGGCACTGGCGGGCAGGCGCCCGCCCACCATGTGGCGTAGGTGCAGCTTGGCCAATTCGTTGTTGGAGAGATCGAGGCAGGGGAAGCCAGCGTCCTGCACGTCGTGGATCAGTTGCTGCTCGTCGGCGCTGCCGCTCGTCTGCACCCCCACGAAGATGTGGGCCACGCGGGGATCGGCCAGCCGGTAGCTGAATTCGGTGAGGCTGCGCTGGCCCAGCACCCCACAGAAGCGCCGCAGGCTCCCCGTTTGCTCGGGGATCTCCACCGCCAGCATCGCCTCGCGGTCTTCGCCGATTTCGGAGCGTTCGGCCACGAAGCGCAGCCGATCGAAGTTCATGTTGGCGCCGCAGGCCACCGCCACCAGCGTTTGGCCATGCAGCCCCTGTTGCATCACATCCCGTTTCATGCCCGCCACGGCCAGGGCACCGGCGGGCTCCAGGATCGAGCGGGTGTCCTCGAACACGTCCTTGATGGCGGCGCAGATGGCGTCGGTGTCCACCGTCACCATGCGATCCACGGTCTGGCGGGCCAGCTCGAAGGTGAGCTCGCCCACCCGGCGCACGGCCACCCCATCGGCAAACAGGCCCACCTGGTCGAGCTGCACCCGCTCGCCGGCGGCCAGCGAGCGAGTCATGGCATCGGCATCCACCGGCTCCACCCCCACGATCTGCACCTGGGGCCAGAGGGTTTTGACGTAGGCGCCGATGCCGGCGATCAGCCCACCGCCGCCCACCGCCACATAGATCACATCCGGAGGCGAGGAGCACTGGCGCAGGATCTCCAGGCCGATCGTGCCCTGGCCGGCGATTACATCGGGATCGTCGAAGGGGTGGATGAAGGTGAGGCCCCGCTCGGCCGCCAGGCGGGTGGCTTCGGTGCAGGCCGCGTCGTAGTTGTCGCCGTGCAGCACCACCTCGGCGCCGCGGGCGGCCACCGCTTTCACCTTCATCTCCGGTGTGGTCACCGGCATCACAATCACCGCCCGGCAGCCCAGCTTTTGGGCCCCCAACGCCACCCCCTGGGCATGGTTGCCGGCACTGGCCGCGATCACGCCGCGCTCCAGTTCCGCCGGCGAGAGCCCAGCCATTTTGTTGTAGGCCCCCCGCAGTTTGAAGCTGAACACGGGCTGCAGGTCTTCCCGCTTCAGCAGCACACGGTTGTGCAGGCGCGCCGAGAGGTTCGGGGCGGGATCGAGCGGCGATTCGATCGCCACGTCGTACACCCGCGCCCGCAGGATGCGCTGCAGATAGCTGTGGGGAGCCTCGCTCATGGCACCAGTGTCGCAATCCGCACCGCCGGGCGGGACCCAAGCCCTAGATTGCACCTCACCTCCAGGGTTGTGCATGCATCTCAGCGAGCTGAATCATCCGAATCAGCTGCACGGCCTGAGCACGCCAGAGCTCGAAGCCATTGCCCGCCAGATCCGGGAGCGGCATCTCGAGGTGGTGAGCACCAGCGGCGGTCATCTCGGCCCGGGCCTCGGGGTGGTGGAACTCACCCTGGCCCTGTATCAAACCCTCGATCTTGACCGCGACAAGGTGGTGTGGGACGTGGGGCACCAGGCCTATCCCCACAAGTTGGTGACGGGCCGCTACAAAACCTTCGACAGCCTGCGCCAGAAGGACGGTGTGGCGGGCTATCTCAAGCGCTGTGAGAGCCGCTTTGACCACTTCGGTGCCGGCCACGCCAGCACCTCGATTTCGGCGGCCCTGGGCATGGCCCTGGCCCGGGATCGGCGCGGTGAAGACTTCAAATGCGTGGCGGTGATCGGCGATGGCGCCCTCACCGGGGGCATGGCCCTGGAGGCCATCAACCATGCCGGCCACCTGCCGAAAACCAAGCTGCTGGTGGTGCTAAACGACAACGACATGTCGATTAGTCCTCCGGTGGGCGCCCTCTCCACCTATCTCAACCGGATGCGGCTGAGCCCGCCGCTGCAGTTTCTGCAGGGCAATGCCGAGGAGGCGATCAAGCACCTCCCCTTCCTGCACGGCGAGCTGCCCACCGAGCTCAAAACCCTCAAGGAGAGCATGAAGCGCCTGGCGGTGCCCAAGGTGGGAGCCGTGTTTGAGGAGCTGGGCTTCACCTACATCGGCCCGATCGATGGCCACGACATCGCCGGGATGGTGCGCACCTTCGAGCAGGCGCACCGCACCGAGGGGCCCGTGCTGGTGCACGTGGCCACCACCAAGGGCAAGGGCTACGCCTACGCCGAGGCCGACCAGGTGGGCTACCACGCCCAGAGCGCCTTTGATCTGGCCACCGGCAAGGCCTATCCCTCCAGCAAGCCGAAACCTCCCAGCTACAGCAAGGTGTTTGGCCAAACGTTGGTGAAGCTCTGCGAACAGGACCCCACCGTGGTGGGCATCACCGCCGCCATGGCCACCGGCACCGGCCTGGATCTGCTGGAGAAGGCCCTGCCGGATCAGTATTTCGACGTGGGCATCGCCGAGCAGCACGCCGTCACCATGGCGGCTGGCATGGCTTGCGAGGGCCTCAAGCCGGTGGTCGCGATCTACAGCACCTTTCTGCAGCGCGCCTTCGACCAGCTCATTCACGACGTGGGCATCCAGAACCTGCCCGTCACCTTCGTGCTCGACCGGGCCGGGATCGTGGGTGCCGACGGCCCCACCCACCAGGGTCAGTACGACATCAGCTACCTCCGTGCCATCCCCAATTTCACGGTGATGGCTCCTAAGGATGAGGCCGAGCTGCAGCGCATGCTCGTGACCTCGATTCATCTCAGCGGCCCCTGCGCCCTGCGCATTCCCCGCGGCGAAGGCGAGGGAGTGCCTCTGCCCGAAGAGGGCTTTGAGCCCCTCGAGATCGGCCGCGGTGAGCTGCTCACCGACGGCGACGACCTGCTGATCGTGGCTTACGGGGCCATGGTGGCTCCGGCGATGGCCACCGCCGGATTGCTGCAGGAGAAAGGCATCCGCGCGGCGGTGATCAACGCCCGTTTCCTACGGCCCCTCGATGAGGCGCTGATCCTGCCGATGGCCCAGCGCATCGGCAAGGTGGTGACCATGGAAGAGGGCGCCTTGGCTGGTGGCTTCGGGGCCGCGGTGGTGGAAACCCTCGTCGACCACGACGTGCTGGTGCCCGTGCTGCGCATTGGCATTCCCGATGTGCTCGTCGACCACGCGAGCCCCGACCAAAGCAAGCAGAGCCTCGGTCTCACACCACCTCAGATGGCCGATCGCATCCTGGAGCGCTTCGGCTCTCCCCGCCCCACCAATCTGGCGGCCGCCGGTCAGCCCGTTGCCGTCTGAGCCGCAGCGCGCATTCCATCACGGCTGAGCTCGACCGCTGCGAGGTGCTGGTGGTGGGTGCCGGTCCAGCGGGCGCTGAGTTGGCCCGGTTGCTGGCCCTGGCGGGCGTGGATGTGCTGGTGGTCGATCGCCTGGCCGATCTCCGCCAGGCGGCCTTCAGCAGCGCGGCCCTGCCCTTGGATGCCGTGGAGCGCTATGGCCTGCCGCCTGCGGTGGTGGCGGCCCGCTGGAGCGGCTGGCAGCTGGTGGGGCCGGGAGCGCAGCGGCGCCAGTGGAGCTCCGCCCAGCCGCTGGGGGCCGTGCTGGATTTCGGCGCCCTGCGCCAGTGGCTGGCCGATCAGGCCCAGGGCTGGGGCGCCCGCCTGCAGCTCGGGGTCACGGCCCTGGGCTGGCAACCCGAGGGGGAGGGGGCCTGCACCTGGGTGCGGGATGGCCGTGGTGGCCGCCGCGCCATCCGCAGCCGTTGGCTGGTGGATGCCAGTGGTGAGAGCCGCGCCCTGATTGGCGAGCCCAGCAGCTGCCCCGACAATCCGCTGGTGGCCGGACTGGGGGTGGAGTGGTTGCTGCAGGTGAGTTCCGATGCCTACGCCGCCTGGGCGGATCGGCTCAGTTTTTTCCTGGGGAGCGACTGGGTGCAGCAGGGCTACGGCTGGGTGTTTCCGATGGGCCCCGGCCAGCTCAAGCTTGGCGTGTGTCGCCTGCTCGACGGCCAACGGCCCCAACCGCCGCTAGGGCAGGAGTTGCAGGCCTTGCTGCGGCGCAGTGGCCTGGCGGGAGCGGTGGTGGTCGACCGCCATGGCGGCCGCATCCGCAGCACGCTGCGGCGCCGGGAAGCCCACCGCCAGGGGCCGCTGATCGGTCTGGGCGATGCGGTGAGCACGGCCAACCTGCTGGGTGGTGAAGGGATCCGCCATGCCCTGGCCAGTGCCCGGGTGCTGGCTCCGCTGCTGCTGCAGGCGTTGGGCGATGGTGGCGGCCAGCGCGATGGTGGCGGTCAGCGCGGTGATGGCGGCCAGCGACATGATCCGGGCACATCGCTCGATCGCTACCCGACGCTGCTGCGGCGGGAGCTGGGCTGGCGTTGGAACCTGAGCGGCCGTTTGGCCCGGCGCACCTGGCTGGGTCTGGCGGATGAGCAAGCCGACCGGCGCCTAGGGCGCCTGCTGACGGGGTTGCAAACCAATCGGGCGGAGGACCTCTCCGCCCTGCTGTTCGACTACCGCTTTGAGCGCTACGGGCTCAAAGCGCTGCCCTATCTGCTGGGCTGGCGTTGAACGCCAGACTTCTAAGCGGGCTGACGATTCAAACCACGCCGCGGGAGGCCAGGCCGAGAATGGCGCCCATGCCGAGGATGTGACCCAGGCTCAGGGTGCCGAGCATGGCGCCGTGGCCGAAGCCGCCAAACAGGCTGGGGCTGGGAAGCTGCAGGCCCACGTTGGGGTGCTTGATCGTGGCCTTGCCGATGGCAATGGCGATCACATTGCAAACGATCATCACCAGGGCCACCTTGGGCGACCAGGTGATCGTGGCGGGGGCCAGGGCCAGAAGCGGGGTGATCATGGAGCAAGTGCCGACGCCCCATCTTCCGGGCACGGTTGGCATTGCATCCCCCTGCTTAAGACTTGTTCATTCCTGATCGCTGGCGCCCACGCCGCTGAATCCCAGCACCACAAGCAGGTTGGAGACGGTGAGCAGGGATTCGGCACCACCGTGGAGGGGATCCACGTTGGCGAGCAGGGCTCCGTAGCGCAGCTGGGCGATCACGGCGGCACCGATGGTGACCGCCACAAACACCAGGGTGAATTGGAAGCCGCGCAAGGCCAGCTTTGGGAACCCCTTGATCCGGCCCGCCCACCACAGAAAGGCGAGGTAGGGAATCAGCGACAGGACAAACAGCGGCGTGGGATCGATGCCGGCCAGCCAGCTGAGCGGGCAGCTCATGGCGCGGCCTGCCGTTGTTGACGCAGCAGGTTCCAGGCGGCCAGGGCCAGGGTGCCGTTGCCGAGGGTGGTGAGCCCGGCCTGCAGCACCACCAGGCCTTGCAGCGCCGGGCTGTTGTCGAACAGGTGCCAGGTGCAGGCGGCCATGGCACTCACCAGGGCGGGCAGCATGGCCAAGCTCAGCCAGCGCCACCCCCCTTCCCGGCGGGCAACGCCCAGCCGTTGGATCGCCACCATCGCCACCACCCACTCGAGCACCGAGGTGACATGGATCCACCAGGTGGGTAGGGACAGGGCGTGCATGGGGTCAGTGGACGGCGATGAGCTGTGGTTCGGAGCGTGACAGTTCGAGGATCTGACGGCGCAGCTGCTCAACCAGTTGTGCAACAGCCGGCTCTTTCCGGTACTCGTGCAACACCACCAGGCTTTCCACGTAGTGAGACGGTACGTCCACCTCGAGGCTGATCACGTCAATTTTGTCGCCAGGGCTTTGAGCATGAGGCTGTTGGCGAAATAAACAGGATCCGGTGCCGGGGTGTTGCCCGCGTTTGTGGGTGTCAGAAGGCTGGAAATGGTGGGCAAAAAAGCCGTGGATGAACTGCTTCTGGGGTCGAGGGTTGAAGGGGAACGTGGCGATGTGGCAATGGGTGCCGATCTCAGCACTGCTGGGCCGGGTGAGCCGGCTCACCAGAGCTGTGGGGCTTGTGACCAGATGGATCGGGGAGTGAAACAGGTCGAAGCAGGCAAATCGGGTGTCATCGCTGGCCGGCCGTTCCGGCAGGGTGGCCAGGCAGGCGTCAACCACCCGTTGGTCGAGCAGCTCCAGGCAGTGGTGGGCGGAGCCGAAGGTGCTGAAGGGGTTGCTGAACCAGCGGGGAGGCAGGTTGTTGCACAGGGCAGCGGAGCTCCAGCAAAGAGCCTGCAGGCGCAGGGCTCGCCGCCCCAGAAACCGGCTGCGTTGGTGTAGCTGCCGCTCAAGGTGGAGCAGCAGGGGGTCGCCCGTCATTTGCCAGGCTTCGGAGACGCGGCGGAGCTTGAGGTTGAAGCTGGCCAGGGTTTGCTGCACCCGACGCGACACGGTGCTCTGGTTGCAATGCGCGAGCTCACCGGCATGGGTGCCATTCCCGAGCCAGATCAGCAGATCGAGGGCCTCAAGGGCTTCCTCCGTGACCATTGTGGTTCGTTAGCTCCGCACAGGTGCTAGCTACGGTCCGCGATCAGCGCCATGCAGCCAGCGGTGACAGGCTGGGCTGAGGGCTTCCCGGCTGACCCG